>CAYGXB010000171.1:0-6978 GCA_964353605.1 uncultured Bacteriovoracaceae bacterium | reverse complement strand
CGCCTTCCTAAACCGTTTGTCGGACGTTCGAGTCGTCTCGGGGGCGCCATTTTTTCAATGACTTGCGTGTCACCCTTCTGCGCCACTCTTGCCTCATGTGCCACTAATGTGCCACCGCTATCTCAGGATGATCAGCTTCTTGACGCAAGTCCGCCGACCGGCCCGGGTCAGCACCAGGAAGTGGACGCCGGAAGACGCCCGGATATCCTTGAAGAAAACCGTGTTCGCGCCAGCGCTTCTCGATTCATCCAGCAGCGTGCCAACGAGACGTCCGCGAACATCATAGAGGGACACCCGAACGTGGCCCGCCTCGGGTAGATCGAAGCGTAAGGGTAATCCCGGACTCCACGGGTTCGGCGTGCGGCCGAGCAGATCGACGGATTCAACACGCGGCCCTGCGGAATTCGCCACGGCCGTTGGGTCCCCGAACCTGTCGGCAATGTTGGCGAGCAGACGCACGTACGCGGCCTGATAAGCGATGGAACCCTCCGTCACCGACCAGGAGTTCTCCGGCGAAGGTGAGTTCCAGTCGCGATAGCTCTTCTGAATGGGCTGATTCTGCGGCGGCTCAAGGGGAGGCCCCGTGTAGCTCGCACCGGGCTCAAAGAGCGGATTTGGGCCTCCGGTGAGGTAGCCCGGCGCCGGGCCGATGGGTGAGGTCGTCGCGTTGTCCCAGACCGTGCCGTGGAAGAACCAGTAGTGGAACGTCTCGTTGACGCTGGAGTTCGCCCCGAAGGCGCCCATGTTCGTGAGAAAGACGTGTCCAAGGGGATTCACGCCGTGGAAGAAGTGGGCGTACGCCTCGGCCGCGTCGCGGAGGGCCTGCTCGTTCGCGCCCCCGAGGCCGTTGAGGACCATCGACGCGTACATCTGGCCTTGCAGCGCCCTGATGCGATTGCAGCCCCAGCCGTGAAATTGATCTTCGAGAAACGCCCCGTAGGGATCGACGAGGTTCTGTACCTGGGGCAGGTGATCGAAAAGCGCGGAGTCCGAATACCAATAGTTGATCACTGCTGCGACCGAAGGCGTGGCGCCGGGAGAGGCGGCGTAAAGCAGGAGCGCGTCGTTGTATTCCTGTTCAAAGACGCTCGCGTACGTCCAGACGAAAAGGTGTGCGGACAGGTAGTTGGCATCAACAAAGGAGCGATAGGTGGTGGCGCCGGTCAACCGGAAGAGATAGATGGCCGCGCAGAGCCTGCTGGTTTGCTGGTCGTAGGCGGATTTATCGGGTACGACACTGGCGAAACCGGCGTTGTTGTAGGCTGACGGGATGGCCCCGGGGTTGGCGACCAACCAGTTCCAGGCATTCACCGCCGCGGATTGAAGGGTTGCCGCATAGGGCTCGGTTTGCGGCAGCGAGGCGAAGACCAGCGCGGCATGGGCGTAGGCACCGCATGCGTTGATCGTGGCTGACGCCGTGGCGGCGGCGTACCGGCGCGGTCCGCTGTCCAAGCTGGGCGGGCTGGCGTGGCTGTAGTCGGTCACATCCACCCTGTAGAGGACCGACCCGTCGGGATTCTGCATTTTCAGCAGCCAATCCAACTCCCATTTGATTTCGTCGAGAAGATCCGGGACGCCGTTGCCCGATTCGGGAATGCCGTAGTCGTCCTGCCAGTACCACGGCACATCCTGGTACGCGAAAAGCAGGGAATGAAGCGCCTTGTCGGAGGAGTTGACATACTTGCCGTAGTTGCCCGCATCATGCCAGCCTCCGGAGAGGTCGCGCGAGGTGGACGGGACCGGATTGAGCACCGAACGACAGTCCTGGTCCTGTTGTGAGCCGACGTGGCACGTCGCGTCCGACCATGCGGCGGGGGTGTACGGTACGGCCTTCGGTGTCCCACAGCGTTGGTAGTAGTACATGCGCACGGCCTGACGAAGGGCGAGGTCGTACACATCGGCGCGGATGTCGAAGGGCTCCGACGAAACGCCGGTCGTGGGGTCGTGGATGTAGTAGATGCCCGGCGTGGTGAGCGCGCTGAAATCGACCCGCCAGGCGCGATCTCCCGACTGGGTGTGGACCGAGCCGCTGTTCCATGCCGAAGGCGCAGCGGAAAAGACGACCTGCTGGTCGCTGAAACGCCTCACCTGGATGAGCGGCCCGGGCGAGAATGGCAGGGGCGAGTCGAATCCCTGCACCGGCTCGCGGAGAACGGCGATCTTTTTCGCCTGCGGCTGGTATCCGAATTGATCGATGCGGACTTGCGGCGAAGAGGGCTGAGCCTGGGCCGTCCCGGCCGCAACCATCAAGACGGCGGTGCACAGAGCCCAGCGTGACATCGACAGGGCTCGAATCAGCCACCGACGGCAGTCGACGCGTGACAAGAGAAGGAAGGGCATCGAATCGGCTCCGCACTGCTAGGGAAGACGCCGCGAGCAACCTGCTATCGCTGTCCACGGTATCTCACTGGAAGGATCCCGCAGACTGCGTGGCGACCTTATTCTATTCTAGCATAAACTGGCCGGATTTTCAGTTTACTCTGCACAGTAGTTCCAAGCCGCGAACAGGAGGAGGATGGAGACTACTGACAGCAGCCGTAGGGACAGCTCTCGTGGAAGCCCCGCACTCGATTTTCGTTCCCGCTCTGATAGCGAGGGATCAAGCAAGTTCAGGGCGCATTCAGGTCGGCGGAGACGGTGCAGGTGTCGCGGGGTGATCAGACTGACCTTGCTCACTTCTCATATGCCACTTCATATGCCATTACAGATCTGGTCCATTGGGATCTCGCGAGACAAAAGGGAACTCAGGAGAGAATCTGAAAGAGGCTGAAAATGGCGTCGGCAAGCCATTATCAGTGAATTCAAACAGTTGGCTTTTTCTTTTCTTTCGCCTTCCTAAACCGTTTGTCGGACGTTCGAGTCGTCTCGGGGGCACCATTTTTTTCAACGACTTGCACCTTGTCGCTGCCTGCCGTTTCTTCCTCATATGCCACTGATGCGCCACTTCTTTTGAACAAGGACAACGTCAACCGCCCTGCGCTTTGTTTCCGGTGACGGGTGAGCGTAGCGCATCGTCATCGTGATGTCGGCATGGCCCAGGAGCTCTTTGACCGTGACCAGATCAGCGCCGCCGAGGACAAGGTTCGTGGCGAAGGTGTGCCGGAGATCGTGAAATCGACAAGGTCTGATGCCGGCGTGACGAGGGGCTGTTCCAAACGAACGTGTGATGCTCTGGATCGAATCACCATGCCATTTGAAAACGGGGCCCGACCGCGGACCTTCAAGCTCTTGAAGCGCTTCGGCCAAGTCATGATCCATGGGCACATCGGGTACAAGCACGCCGACATGCCGCCTCCGCGCTATCATCCTCCGCCCCAGCTTTGCCGGTCGCCTCTCGGGTGAGCCGGCAGCTCCGCGCACACGGCCTCGAAGTTCCACCCGTGCCGCTCGAAGCGTGCCCGGACGAGGCCACCGACCCTAATCCTGTGCCCATATATTCTCCCAGGGACGGGTGATTTCTCCTCAGAAGCCGGTGGTGGCCCGATAACGCCGGCTCGTCGGCGTTCCCAGGCGCCCGCCGGGCCCCTTATGCGCTAAATAGCCTCAATCTTGTCCCATCCGGCGCCCGCAAAAGCTCCGCGCGATCTTGTGACAGAAACGAGTTTCCTATGGAAGAACATATTCAACCTCCTGCACATGTTTGTTCCCTCGTATGTAAGAGGGAGCAATTGAGGCATCAAGCGAGAGATGGACTCATCCTCATCTCCCCCTTCGTACCCAATCTGGAACAAAAGGAATTCGGATGGGAGAGGCTATTCTCCTTCTTCACTGTTCAACACAATACAACCTATTCGGACCATCGCAATCTCTCCATCCCCATTCAGTCCAACACCCGTCAAAATTCCCAGAGGATGGAACAATAGCCGATCCGCACATCCCCCCGACCCACGCCTTTCCGCTGGTCCAATTGTTGCAGTGCTTTTGAAAAGAATGTATATTGCCAAATTTGTCGGTTCCCGTCCATACCAGATAAAATTGCTCAGACATGTATTCACCACTCTCGTCATAATTCATAATATTGTTGCACTGTCTGGTCCCATTGGTTAATTCAGTCCAATTGGCTGCTATTTGTTTCCCCCTTCTATTGACGTATGGTAAATTGGAATGGGACAATCGGGAAGATGCACTCGTCGTTGCATCTGAAAGCCACGCCTTATACGTTCCGGATAAATTTCCCCGCGTGGCATGCTCCTGGCAGATACAGTCTGCGGCCTCTAAGCCAGTGCTCCTACCTGAGCACTCCGGCATCCAACCAATTAAGTTACCATTGTCTCTTGTACTTGTAACAAAAATAATTTTAGCATTTGGATAACTTGAAGGGTAAGTTGGTGGCTGATCGCCACCACCACTTACGCTGTCTTTGCTTCCGCTGCACGAAATCATCGCGAACCCAATAGACAATGAAATGAATAAGTGCACAAACCCCAATGTTTTATTTCTTTTCATGCGTTCCCTCCTTTCGGCTCCAATTTCGTTTTTTGTACATCTATCGCTGCAACTACAGATTGTGAGATCCATGCGGTCTGATTAGTTCTAAGGGCATTGAAAAAAGCAAAAAAAAGGCTTCATAGCGAAAATCTGAATCCCCTTGGAGCCTTCATATGAGATCCTTCTGGAAAAGCCATTTTCATAAGCGTCCAGAAGAAAACGCGGGGCAATGAAAGGCTGAAAGCATGAATCCCGGCACATTTTAAACCACCCCTTATATTTCCTCTGTGCAGGCCGGTTTTTTCCTTGTAAACTGTTCCAGTTTAATCATGGGCATGGATGATAGGATCGATAAAGTTCTATGCCAAATATCGAAAACGAGCATACGTTACCCATCAATAAATCCAAATAGAAATCAAGATTACCGTTTGCCAAAATACATCGCCAATCACAACTTAGAGATCTAATCGCCTCTTGATATTTCGCCCATGCTACCATTTTTCCGCATATTGGTCCTAATAGATCGATTGGGCATGCGGCGGAAATAAAAATCTCTTGAAAGTAAATTTGTATTTCTTTTTGTAGCCATTCAATAGGTTGACCGCTAATCAATTTATTCGGGTCACAAGTGGACGCTAAACATGTATCTGGATCGCAAATTTTACAATTATTCACAACAGCTGGAGTCGCTAAATAGTCAGTTACCCCCTGTAGTGCTTCCTGACGCAGGGATGCCAGTATACTTAAAATTTCATTTTGGGTGTCGCATCTGGCCAAATTTCTTGAAAGGGTTGGATGGTCAAGAACTGATATAAGCGGATTGAGTTTATTCTCCATGGCCTGCTTCAAATTACTCCATGCATCGAACATACTTTGCATTTCTTCCATCGAAGCTATTACAATATCGTCGTCCACTTCGCTCAGCCGAACGGTTCCCCATCTGCACAAGCCGAAATTTCTTGTCGTGATGGTTAATTTATGATCATTGACTTGTCTCGCCGGGATTATTATCCATTTAGCTTTAGTGGTGTTCCAATAAAAAGCACCAAGTATATGCCCATCTACAGATGGTATGTACCGTACAGGCAACGTTATCTCGACGTCTTTCAAGAACGTTGTGCCAGAACCTAAATTTATAATGGGATAATCGATACTAAGTCCAGCTGGTAATTGGGGGGCATCCCACGTTTCCTCAATAAAAATTGTTGTCATCTGGGCTACGGCCCCTGGTGGAATCGTGACTTTTACCCCTCTAATTGCACTATTAGGATCAGTAACCTCAACTGTACCGCCTCCAGGACCAATCACGCTTTCCGCACGATTGGTTTGTTCTGATGGCGCGCCATCATCTCCATTACCGCATCCATCCATAAGAAGGGCACAAAGAGATATCGTAATTACGGTGAAAAATCGGCAAGCCAAATATCTCATTGACCTTACCTCCTTTTCATGATTAAAGGCAAAATCCTTCCTTGGTCAATGGGAAGGAAGACCGAGGACTAGACAATACTCCTATGCATATTGGTAGTCAAGGGAAGAATCGGAGAATAGAATCGGAGAATATAGGCTGTGTCCCAATCAATATGAGAAGATAATTCCACGACTTGAGCGAACCATTCTTGAGGACATGAGGAGCATAGGTATTGGACAACGATTTGTGATCAAACCATTCAATCCTCAGAACTACAGTTTAGCTCGCAGCGCAACTATTTCAACCGCAGATAGGAATGTCATAATACTCCTTGAATTCCCGGGCGATCACTTCCTTTATCCTGTGGGCACTAAGTACCCTGATCATAGAGGTTTCTTGACAGGAAAGAGGCTTGCGCTAGAGGCTGACGGTACCGGAGCTATTACTGGTAACTATACTATGTTACCTGGCGCTAGTATGCAACTAGTCGAGGAAGATTGGAAGGAAAAATGGGAGCAACGTAACGGATTGACACTATTGGGTGGGGAGGATTGCATACATAGATTTGATGGAACTGATGAAATCGATGCTCACACGTTTACGAATGAGGGTGAGAAATGGAACCGCTTAACTGAGCAGGTTCATCACGCTCTCCGAGGAGGAGTCGCAGGCCATCGTTGCGCATGACGGCGTCTATCCGGTGAATGGCGGCGTCGTCAATCTCGAGCATTTCAATAAAGAGTGCCGGCTGCAGATGATTGTGCATTTCGCCGACAAATGGACCGCGGCGGTGGAAGAGGAGGGAAGAAAGTAGATGAGGCTGTAGCCGAGAATAGCTGCGCCCCGCCTTTGGATTCTGATGGATTTCTATTCGGCCCAATGGACGAGATAGATCTCTGGCCGGGGACTCGACGGCCGGGCTTTCGTGTCATCAGTTGTTCATTGACTCACTCGTCCAGGGATTTCATATGCCACTTCATGTGCCACTACAGATCGAGTCTGGTGGGTTCTCGTGAGACAGAAGACAACTCAATAGACAGGGTGAAAGACGAGCAAGCGTTCGACGATTCGACAACTTCCATCGAATCACTCACTTGCTTTTTCGTCTTTCTTCGCCTTCCTAAACCGTTTGTCGGACG
>CAYGXB010000170.1:0-7052 GCA_964353605.1 uncultured Bacteriovoracaceae bacterium | reverse complement strand
TATCTAACGGCTCATTCAAAAAGAGTTTAAAATGAGGGGGGGTGGATTTCTACCGGATGCCGGGCATAAAGGTGCGAGAGAATGAACCATTCGAGAACGCGGTAAAGCGGTTCAAGAAGCAGGTCGAGAAGGCAGGTGTACTTTCCGAGGTCCGCAAGCGCGAGTTCTATGAGAAGCCGAGCGTGAAGAAAAAGCGCAAGGCCATCGCGGCGCGCAAGCGGGCCGTGAAGAGGATGCATAAAGTAAGGACGTTCTATTGATGCTGGCGGAGAGAATCAAGCACGACATGACTGCGGCCATGAAAGCCGGGGACAAGGACAAGGTCTCCTGCCTCAGGGTCCTCCTTGCTGCTATCAAGAACAGAGAGAAGGATCTTCGGAAACAACTCGATGATCAGGAGATCATCGCTGCCATACGCTCCGAGATCAAGCAGGTAACCGAATCGTATGAGCAGTTCAAGGGTGGCCATAGAGAGGATCTGGCCCAGAAAGAGTTCAAAAACTTACAGATCCTCAGGTCTTACCTCCCAGCGGAGATGAGCGATGAGGAGATCACAGCCATCGTGGATGCGGTCATATCAGAGACCGGGGCAACCAAAAAGGACCTGGGCAAGATCATGAAGATTGTCCTGGCGAAGCTTGCCGGCAGGGCCGATGGTAAGAAGGTAAACGTCATCGTAAGCAGTAGACTTACCTAAAGTTTTTACACAGCCCCTTAAAAAAGTTGTTTACCCGATTAGGGTGTGCATGCGAAGCGACCTTTTAGAGTTTGCCTCCGTCAAGGGATACATAAAAAAGTATATTGTCTGCGACATGGGAATGACCGCCCTGGAGAATCTTGCGCCGCTCGATACCTGGGCAGAGGCGCGGTCCAGGTGGGAGCTGCTCAGGGAAATGATGCATCTCATAAAGACGCAGAGGCCCCATTTCGCGCCGCTCGCCGACATCAGACCCTTGCTCACCCTCTGCGAAGGGTCTATGCTTGAGGGACAGGATCTCCTCAAGGTGGCAGGGGCGCTGAAGGACATGGCCATGCTCAGAGGAGATCTGGAGGTAGACGGTTCTGCCCTGGCTGGCATGGCGTGTGGGATTACTCCTCTGGATGGCCTCGCGCGTGAGATCGATGTCAACATCCTGCCTACCGGGGAAGTCTCGGATCTGACAAATCCAGCCTTAAAGCAGTTGAGGATACGGTTCAGGCAATTGCGGATATCCCTCCTCGATAAGCTCGAGCATATCCTGGAACGGGTGAAACCAGCTGTCATGGAGGACATCATCACCATACGGAACAATCGCTTCGTGATCCCGATGCGCCATGACTATGGCGTCTATATGCAGGGCATCATCCATGATTATTCGGGATCACGACACTCGGCGTATGTCGAACCCCTGGAGGTGGTCGAGGATAACAATGCCTTGAACGAACTCAAGTCCGATATTCGCGAGGAAGAGCAGAAAGTGCTCATGCACCTGACCTCTTTGATCGTGCATGCAGCGCAGACCATTCAGGCCAATCTTGATATCTATGCGATGCTTGATCTCCTCCACGCCGGGACCCAGTGGGCGCTCGAGACCGGTTCTTCCATCCCGGAGCTCGGTGACACGATACAGCTCAAAGGGGCGCGACATCCCGTACTCCTGGAGCGGTTGGGCAGGGGCTGTGTACCCCTGGACATCGCATTGCCAAACGGGAAGAACTGTCTCATCATCTCGGGCCCGAATGCAGGGGGCAAGACCGTGGCCTTGAAGACGATCGGGCTCATGATCATGATGGCCAAGAGCGGTCTTGCCATTCCTGCCCAGACAGGATCAAGAATCCCCCCCATCGGCCGGGTATGGGTCGAAATGGACACTGCTCAGGACATAGCCCATGACCTCTCCACCTTTACCGCCCATGCTACAGCCCTGAAAGAGATCTATGCTCAGGTCTGTCAAGGCGATCTGGTGCTGCTCGATGAACCGGGTACTGGCACCGACCACGATCACGGCGGTGCCATTGCCATCGCATGTATCGACGCCTATCGCAACAAGGGCGCCTATGTGGTGGCGACCTCGCACTCCGAGCTCGTGAAGCTCTACGGCCTGTCCCAGAAGGAGGTAGAAAATGCGGCGGTGGCCTTCGATGACAATGGGTTGAAACCGCTCTATACCCTGCAATACGGTGTCATAGGTTCGAGCAGGGCCTTTGATATCCTGCGGTCAATAGCCTTCCCCGGGGAACTGGTCGACGCCGCCCAGGATATCGTCGCGCGCAAGGGGAATACCGCGCTTTTGAAGGCCATGGAAGACATGACGCACGCCTATGAACTCAAGGCCTCGGCACAGAAGGAGCGGGATGAGGTATCCCTGCTGAAGGCCAAAGCGGAAGTGACCCTCGGGGCGGTTGAGCGGCAGAAGATAGAGAGTGCCCTCAAGTACAAGCGGCTCTTCTCAAAACTAGAAGCCCTCGTGCAAAGACCAAAGCGCGACGAAATCAAAGCCATGGAAGCATTGCCGGAGGTTATCGAGCTGAGAGAAGTCCTCCAGACCATAGAACCCCTTGCGGAGAAGACCCTCAAGATTTCCAAAGGCTCTCCGGTGAGGTTCAAGGATGCCGATGTCGAGGGAGTGGTGGTTGAAGTTTCAGGGGGCATGGCCGAGGTCCAAAGCGGCGGCAAGCGCATCTCGGTCAGTCTGGACCAGATCGAGGCGGTTGAGAAGACAGGCCAGAAGGCGCGGAAAGGCCTGCGCCATGTCAGAGCCTTTGCACCGGTCGTACTCCCCATCGTGGTGGTGGGGATGCGGGTGGATGAGGCCATGCCCATCGTGGAAAGGGCCCTGGACCGAGCGATGCTTGCCGGTCAGGAGCACCTCGAGATCATCCACGGCAGCGGAACCGGCACGCTGAAAAAGGCCATCCGAGGATACTTAAAGGGGCTTGCCTTTGTGAAGGGATTTTCCGACGGCCCTGAAGAGCAGGGCGGCGGCAATATGACCATCGTGAGACTGTAAGAACCATGGCTAAGGATGTTGTAGAGCAGATCAAGAGCCACCTCGATATCATCGCGGTGGTGTCAGAGCATTTGCACCTCTCCCGGAAGGGCAAATCCTACTGGGGCCTGTGCCCGTTCCATGAGGAAAAGGAACCATCTTTCCAGGTGGATCCGGGGCGGCAGGTGTTCAAGTGCTTCGGGTGCAATGAAGGCGGAGACGTGATCAGCTTTCTCATGAAGGTCAAGGGGCTCTCCTTTGCGGAGACACTGGAGGAGCTCTCCGAGCAGACCGGGATTCCCCTCGAGCGTGGGCCAAGGAGGGAGAGGAAGAGCGAAAAGAAGGCCTTCTATGAGGCGGGCAGACATGCGCTTGAGTTTTACGTGCGCATGCTTTTTTCGGTCGAGGGCCAGACCGCCCTCGCATATCTCAAAGACAGGGGTCTAAAGATCGAGACGATTCAGGAGTTTTCGATCGGCTATGCGCCGGATGCCTGGGACGCCCTCCTCAACCACCTCCGGCAGAAGGGTGTCTCTCAGGAAAACGCCTACAAGTGCGGCCTCGTCATCGATAAGAAATCCGGTGGGCACTACGACAGATTCAGGGACCGGGTGATGTTTCCCATCCGCGACTTGAGCGGAGAGGTGATCGCGTTCGGGGGGCGCTGCATCGGATCCGGAGAGCCGAAATATATCAACAGCCCGGAAAGCCCGGTGTTCGAGAAGAGGAAAGTGCTCTATAACCTGGAGCATGCCAAGGGGATGATCCGAGGGAGCGGCGCCGTCATCGTGGAAGGATATATGGATGTGATTTCCCTCCACAATGCCGGATACATGGGTGCAGTGGCTACCCTCGGTACGGCCTTGGGCGAGGATCATATCCGCTTCCTGAGACGGTTTACGGATAACATCACCCTTGTCTTTGATGGTGATGAAGCGGGTAGGAAGGCTATGTTCAGAGCCCTGGAGCCCTTCCTCAATGCGAGTGTAATCCCCAAGGTGGTGATCCTCCCCGCTGGCATGGACCCGGATGATATGGCCCGCAAGGACATCCAGGCGTGGAACGATTTGATATCACAGGCGCGATCCATCTGGGATTTCATATTTAATGAATCTTTTTCCTCGAAAGATCCATCCAAATTTGAAAATCAGAGTACAATTTTGAGGGATCTAGCCCCTATGATAGCCCGCGTAAAGGATGCAACCATCCGCGATGTGCTCTCCGAGGGATTGGCTGTAAGGCTCAAGGTGTCTCCGGATATGGTGGCACGGCACGTGCGTTCAAGAGGGGAGAAAGACATCGTCTCTCAAGCTCAAGCAAAGGATTATACCGAGATCGATTTAGTACGGCTCATGCTATTCGACAACCATGCGATAAGCATGGTAAAGGAATTGAAACTCGCACATGCGTTCCAACAAAAGGATATCTCGCAACTCGTACAATACCTTGTTGAGCATGGAAATTGCGTTCTGGAGGATATGCGTTGTCCTGATGCTATCCGCATGACAGCATCAAGGTTTATCTCTTTGGGGCCATATGAAGGCGATACTAAGAAGGCATTAATTGATACTGCATCAAAATTATTATCAATTTCATGCGATAAAGAAATACAAAGGATTCAACACGAGATTGATCAAGCGGAAGCAGAACATGATAGGGAAAAGCGAAGAAAATTGCTGCACGAGAGAATGGCACTACTCGTAGCCAAGAGGAAGATACCGAATGGGGTTGTGGAGGCACTGGAAGGGAAATGACCGAGAAAAAGGTATATAGCAAGGATGTGCAGAAGCTTATCAATATGGGCAAGGCCAAAGGATTCCTCACCTATGACGAGGTGAATGATGTCCTGCCCGATGATATGCTTACGCCGGATGACCTGGAAGACGTCATGGACCTGTTCTCCGATAAGGAGATACAGCTCGTGGATACCGAAGAGGATTTCTTCGAGAGCGAGGAAGAAATTGAAATAACCGATGACGGGACTTCCCGGGCTCCCGACCCGGTGCGGATGTACCTCCACGAAATGGGATCCGTCTCGCTGCTTTCGCGCGAGGATGAGACCGAGATCGCCAAGCGCATTGAGGCTGGGCAGCGCCAGATCCTCAACGTGATCATCAATTCCCCCGTGACGGTCAAGGAGGTGATCAATATCGGGCGTCTCTTAGAAAATGGCGAGAACCGCCTGAAGGACGTCGTCGATCTGGAGGATATCTTTGATATGGAATCCACCGACGACGACGAACATCCCGCCCTGGCTAAGACGCTGGAGATCGTCAAGGCCATCGAGCGCGACCAGGCAGAGATTAAGGCGCTCAAATCTAGGCTCTTCCATGCCAGGAATGAGAAAGAACGGGAAAAGATCAAGCATGCGATGTCCAAGGTAAGCAAGGAGATCGTCAAGCAGATTCACGATATCCGTTTCCTCCCCGAGCAGATTGACGCCTTTGGCAGCAGACTCAAGGATCTCAAGCGGCAGCTCGAGATCAAAGAACAGGTCATAGGGCATTTCGAACATAGTTTCGGTATGCACTGCGACGAGATCCTTGACCTGTACCAGTCTGTGCTCGATGGCGATTGCGACGATGCGCGTGCCTTCCTCGATGAACAGGGGCTGGCCCAGGAGGAGTTTTGTTCCATTGCTGATGATCTCGCTTTGGTCAGGAAGGAGATCAAGAGGATCGAGATCGAGGGGGGGCTGACCGCCCACGGTCTCAAGAAAGCGGTCCGTATTCTCGAGGATGCGGAGGCCAAGACGAATGTGGCCAAAACCGAGATCATCCAGGCCAACCTGAGGCTCGTGGTGAGCATCGCCAAGAAGTACGTGAACCGCGGCCTGCAGTTTCTCGACCTCATCCAGGAAGGCAATATCGGCCTCATGAAGGCGGTCGAAAAGTTCGAGTACCGCCGGGGCTACAAGTTCTCCACCTACGCCACGTGGTGGATCCGGCAGGCCATCACGCGGGCGATCGCCGACCAGGCCCGCACCATCCGCATACCCGTGCACATGATCGAGACCATCAACAAGCTCATCCGCACCTCCCGGGCGCTCGTCCAGGAGCTCGGGCGGGAACCGACCCCGGAGGAGCTCGCGGTGAAGATGGACTACCCGGAGCACAAGGTGCGCAAGATCCTCAAGATCGCCAAGGAGCCCATCTCGCTCGAAACCCCGATCGGCGAGGAGGAGGATAGCCATCTCGGCGATTTCATCGAGGACAAGAAGGTGCCTTCCCCGGCGGAGGCCATCATCGCCAAGAACCTCTCCGAACAGTCGCGGAGGGTGCTCGCCACCCTGACCCCCCGGGAGGAGAAGGTCCTGCGCATGCGTTTCGGCATCGGCGAGAAATCCGACCACACCCTCGAAGAGGTGGGCAAGGACTTCACCGTCACGCGGGAGCGCATACGCCAGATCGAGGCCAAGGCGCTCCGGAAACTCCGGCACCCCGTGCGCTCCAAGAAGCTCCGCTCCTTCATCGATTCGTGAGTCTGGGTAATCAGGTGTAATAAATTTCCGATCAAGAAAAGCTCAATCCCCCCGACCCCCCCTGAATCTTCAGGGGGGCTAAGCATCCACAGACAGGTCCGCCCACAAAAATGATGACAAAGCGCGGCAATACCTCGGTTCAATCTTACTTTTCAAGTTTCATGATAGGGCGTAGGCATCAGGATCTATGCGCAGATTTTAGAGATTGGATTTAAGATTTCAGGACTGACTTTATCGCTTCTCGCACCTGACCAGCCAGATCCAGCGCTTTCCTTGCATCGTCTATGGATATAACCGGAAAGTCTCCTGGGTAACGGAAATCCACTCCATAGGGATTTAACGCTGTTGTTCCATTTAGGCAGGCAGCGAGATTGGGATCAGCCAGCGCAATGAGATCGAGGAGTATGCCCAGGTTATGCGTTTTGGGAAAATCAATCTGACGCTCCACGAGATAGGCCTTCAGGTACTTTTCTGCAGCCTGCTGGGCATGGAATCCAATGGCCGAAAGGAATAAGCCCTTTGCAGAGATCAGGTGTTGACACACAAGGTAATCATCTTCAGCCTTGTTCAACCATTGTGAAACGAGATCGAGCTTGACCTCT
>CAYGXB010000169.1:0-7076 GCA_964353605.1 uncultured Bacteriovoracaceae bacterium | reverse complement strand
CGATGGTTGCCTCTTCCGTGACCACATTGCCCGCGATGACCTGCGCAGAAGGGTAGAGATCCTTGATGGCCTTCAAAGCATCAAGGACTGCCTTGGAATGCCCGTGGGCGGTATCGACCACGAGGATGTCCACACCGGCTTTCATCAAGGCATGCACACGTTCTTCATCGCCGGGCAGGATCCCGACCGCTGCCCCCACGTACAGCCTACCCCGCGCATCCTTGGCGGAATGGGGATATTGCTCGGCCTTTTCGATGTCCTTGATGGTGATCAGCCCTTTGAGCCTGAATTCCTTATCCACGACAGGCAGCTTCTCGATCCTGTATTTGTGCAGGAGCTTTTTCGCTTCTTCCAGGGTGATCTCGCCCTTCACCGTGATGAGATTTTCCTTCGTCATGGCCTCCCGGATGGGTTTGTTCATATCGGTCTCGAACCGCAAGTCGCGGTTGGTCAGGATGCCGACGAGTTTTCCCTCCACCGTGATCGGGACGCCGGATATATGGTAATGTCGCATACGATCGAGGGCCTCCCAGATCCGCTGGTCGGGGCCCATGGTGATGGGGTCAACGATCATCCCACTTTCCGACTTCTTGACCTTGTCCACCTCGACGGCCTGAATTTCCGGGGGCATGTTCTTGTGGATGATGCCGATGCCGCCCTCACGCGCCATGGTAATCGCTGTATTTGCCTCGGTGACTGTATCCATGGCCGCACTGATGAGCGGTATGTTGAGCCTGATGGTTTTCGTGAGGTAGGTGCTGATGTCCACACTCCCCGGCTTTACATCCGATTTTGCCGGCAGGAGCAGGACATCGTCAAAGGTCAAGGCCTCGTCTATCATCCTACCCATAGAGCTTTCTCCCTAGTAAACGCTATATTTCAGGTTTACCGACCGCATCGTCCTGCCCTTTCCCTCCAAGGATATCGGGTAGGAGCTGTCCAAAAACCTCCCCAGGGTTTCGAATATGCCTATGGGCTCCTTCGGCCTCAGGATCCTCGGCTCGCCCGTAATGCCGGCCCTTCGTTTTGCATCCTGCAGGGCATTGTCGTAACCGCCGATCTTGTCGATAAGCCCCAGTTTCTGGGCCTGTCTGCCGGTGAATACCCTGCCATCGGCATATTTCCGCAAGTTCTCAATCGGTATATGTCGGCTTTTTGCCACGGCCTCCAGGAACTGTTCATGGACATCCTTGGTGATTTCCATGAAATAAGACCTCTCCTCATGCGTCATGGGCCGGAAGGGAGTGCCTGCATCCTTCAGGGTGCCGGAGGTGATGCTCCCTGCTTTGATGCCGAGCTTCGATAAACCCTCGCTCACATCGAGAAACTCGAGTAATACCCCGATACTGCCGGTCATGGTTCCGGGGAGCGCATATATCGTGTCAGCCGCACAGGCGATATAGTAGGCACCTGATGCGCCGACGGCCCCCAGCGAGGCGATGAGCGGCTTTTTCCCCTTAAGCCGCAGGAGTGCTGCATATACCTCCTGGGATGGTCCGACCACACCACCGGGACTGTCAACCCTGATCAAGATCGCCTTTACGGCGTCATCTTCCTCATACTCCCGGATCGTTTCCAGATACGGTTCGGAGCTCACAATCCCGCCGTCTATCTCAAGGATACCAATGGCGGGCTTAAGCGTTTCCTGCAGCTGCTTGCCGCCCCAGGCAAGCAGGATGATGAGAAAGAGAATGAAGCATATGATCTTTGTCCTTCTTTTCATGGCTCATCGACTCATTATGATTGAGAATGCCTCATGCTTATTCAGCAAAGTATATCGCCCCAACTATACTATAAGTATGCCTCGGTTGTCCATACCCACTGAAAGGAAAAAACTGGCACAAGCCCAACGATTGGCAAGGGGTATGAAGAAAAAATTACTGAGGGTCGTTCCGCGGCAACCAATAGACCCTCAGCCTATCTCCTGAGTTTCGTTCACACGCATATGCCAGGATATCCATCCCACAGGAGCTCGTGTGTTACGAGACCACATGGGTTCATATCATCCCTTGGACTTGTCCTGCAATTCTTTCAAGAGCTGTCCCAAATTTGTGGCAACCTTGTCGCTCGTCCTTTCCTGGAGTACCTTCCTGGTCTGAGCATCCTCTAGGGCCTTGATAGAGAGCCCTATCTTCTTGTTCGCCGGACTCACTCGCAGGACTACCGTCTCCACTTCCTGTCCCACTTTGAGGACGTCCGCGAGCGACTCAATCTTATCCTTGCTCACCTCGGAGATATGTATCATTCCTTCCACACCATGGGCGATCTCAACAAAGGCCCCGAAATCGGTGACACTCGTGATCCTGCCCTTGATGATGCTCCCGGCCGGATGCTCGTTCGCCACCTGGGTCCAGGGATCCGGTTCCATCTGCTTGATCCCCAGTGAAAACTTCTCATTCTCGGGATCGATGGCGATTACCTTGGCCTTCACTATATCTCCCTTTTTAAAAAGTTCCTTTGGATGCTTCACCTTGGTATCCCAGGAGATATCACTGACATGGATGAGCCCGTCGATGTCGATGTTCTCGTCAACACTCACGAACACACCGAAGTCGGTCACATTTTTCACCCGTGCCTCGACTACTGCGCCCTCCGGATAGCACTGTCTGATGAGCTCCCAAGGGTTGGGCAATGTCTGTTTTAAACCCAGGGATATGCGCCGCTCGTGCTGGTCGACGCCGAGGATCTGCACTTGAATCTCGTCGCTTTCCTTGAGGATGGACGAGGGATGCCGCAGCTTTTTCGTCCAAAACATCTCCGAGATGTGGACCAGCCCTTCCACTCCCTCTTCCAGCTCGACAAAGGCCCCATAATTGGTAATGGAAGTGACCTTCCCCTTTACCCGCTTCCCTATGGGATAGCGGTATTCGATACCCTCCCAGGGATCCTTAGCGATCTGCTTGAGCCCGAGAGAAATCTTCTCCGTCTGCGGGTCGAAATCGATGATCTTCACATCGATCATCTGGCCCGAGGCCACCTTCTCCTTTGGATCCTTCAGCTTGCCCCAGGACATATCGGTGATATGGAGGAGACCATCGATGCCTCCGATATCCACGAAAGCGCCATACGCCAAGATATTCTTGACTGTACCCTTTACCACGTCCCCTTTCTTGATGGTGGCCAGAAGCTGCTTCTTTTTTTCCTCGCGTTGCCGTTCCAGGACCTCCCGGTGACTTACTACCACGTTGTTCTTTTTGCGGTTATATTTGATGACCGTGACATCGATCCGGTTATCGATCATTCTCTCGAACTCAGATTCCGAGACAGGGCTGATATTGGCATGCGAACTGGGTAAAAACGCCAGGATCCCGATATCCACCATGAGGCCGCCCTTGATCCGCTGGGTAACCTTGCCGCAGAGAGAGGTCTTATCCTGATAGGCCTTGATGATATCATCCCATACCTTCAAGGATCTGGCTTTCTCCATGCTGAGCCTGATGATTCCCCTGCTCGGATTGAAGCTCTCAACCAGGACTTCGACCTCATCGCCAATGGCTACATTGATGGCGCCATGCTCGTCTATGAACTCCTTAATCGGAGCCTGCCCCTCTACCTTCCTTCCGATATCGATCATGATATGTTCTGCACCCACTTGGACCACGGTGCCTTTTATCACGGTCCCAACAGAAACGTGCCTGCCAAAGGTTTCTTCATACAGGGCTTCCAGATTAGATTCTTCCCTTTTTTCTTCCTCCAAACCTGTCTTGTCGAGGTTTTGGTCTGTTTTTACGTCTTCTAAGCTAAACATCCTACGATACCCCCGGTTTCCTTTAAGTTGGCATCCTATACAATATAGATAGTGAAAATACAAGACCTGAATTGCCATTCTCCATGATAACTCAATGTATGCAGAACTTCGCGGGGCTGGTGGTTTTAAGAAGATGGAGGGCCCCCTTGCGGCGCCTCTCTATATGCTTTCCTCAATCCAAAGGATTGGGTTTTTTTTTCATCTTGGATGGGTCTTTCAGTGCCTTATCGAGCTCGCTGAAGAGATCCGGCTTGACGGGACCTTTTTTCAGGAGGCTTTCGAACTCCTGCATCTTGCTTTCCTTCGCCTGCTTCAGACGCATGACCTCATTCAGCATGGCAGGGGGGGGCTCCTCTTTCGGGATGGATTCAACCTTGAGGTGATCGTGGATAATAAACCTCTCCTCCACTCCACTCTTTATGCATCCAATGACCCCAAGGTTCTCGAGCCGTCTTGAGATGCGTGAAGTCTCATCCAGAGAGATCCGCAGGAGATCGGAAATCTCCTTGAGCGAAGGCGGCCGCCTGTGAAGGTGCTCCAATACCCGGATGGCGGCAATAAAACAATGGGCCTTTGGATATAATCCTTCGGTCATCATGGCAACCATATATAAGAGAAAGCAGTTCACGATGCAATAAATATTCAAGAATACCATTGACATCTCCGATAAAAAGTCCAGATATATAATCACTGCAATAAAGGAGGGTTTGACTTGAAGAGAACACTATCCTTACTAATCGCACTGGCCGCCTTATTCGTGACCCTACCGGTATGGGCGGAGGATGAAGAGGTGGTCCACAATGTAAAGAAAGGCGACACCCTCTGGGACATCTCGAATATGTACCTGAAGACCCCATGGAAATGGCCCCTCATTTGGGCGAACAACCAGGATATAACGAATCCGCATCTGATCTATCCAGGAGACACCGTCATCATATCCCGGAAAGAGGGGGAGATCCAGATCACCATCATCCCTGCAGAAAAGCCGTTCGAGACACCGCCCGAAGTAAAGGTATACACCCTGGAGCAGATTGCTAAGCAGAAGGAGAAGACCATCGTCGTATCTCCGAATATCTCCTGTCTACTCTTCAGTCCGACCCTCATGACGGGCAACGGCACAGTGGTCATGAAAGAAGATATTGGGATATTGAGTTCCCTCGAGGACACCATCTTGATCAAGATGACATCGGAGACGAAGGCAGACGGGCTTGCCGTTATCTCGAAGATGGACGAAGTGAAAAAGGGTACCACAACCATAGGATACCTCTATAAGGTGGTGGCCCTCGCCAAGGTGAGAGAGACCCAGTCGGGGATTGTAAAAGCGAAAGTTACCTATGCAAACATGGAAATCAAGGAGGGAGACATCGTCACCACTGACCTGACATCCCTCAAACCCATCACCCTTACCCTCAACCAACCGAAAACCGATAGTGTTGGCCAGATCTTAAAGTTCTATCCCGGGATATCCGGAAGCGGCACCATGGATCTTATCTTCGTCGATATCGGCTCTGCGCAGGGGATACAAAAAGGTTCGCTCCTTACTATCTATCAAACGTTCAATCTCAAGGATGGGGGGGCAGTAGAAGAGTACCAGGGCCTGGCCCTTGTCTTGCAATCCCTGGAAGGGAGCGCCCTGGCGCTGGTGGTCGACGCGAAAGGTCTTTTAGAGAAAGGTTATAAGGTTTCCGGGAAATAAACTATTTGATAAGAGAGTTTGTAGCAGACCGGGGTAGGCCTACATAGGCATACCCCAATTTGCCATGATGGCATCCACACCCTTCTCATCGATACGGGTGAATTCAATCCCCATACCGTGGTCCGTGGTCCGGACTACCCGCCCCTGAGCCCAGACTATCTTTCCCAGGTTATCCACATCGAGGCTCGCAAGGATATAGGTCCCCTTTTCCTGGGGCGTGTCCGTATGGATAAACATGCCGCCCCGGCTGATATTATTAACCCGTCCCCTGCTATAGGTCATTGAATCCCCCATATAGATAACCTTCAGATCGACGCTGGTTCTCTCATGAGCCCTCTTCTCTTCCATGGTGTTACACCTCCGGACATGTATATCTGTATGATTAATCCTTCATAGAATAATTATAATGGGCAGAGAATAGACATCAAGTACCCCCCAATTATTTTTTCTCCGAGGCTACCCATGCCACTCCGATTTTAATCCGATCACTGTGCATCCTTACCTGGGCTTAGAGATTGTCAAAGGCTAGAGAGTTATAGGTTGGAAAAATCTCGAATGCTTGGGGGGTGCTTCTGTGTCTGCGCTCGATATCGGGTTGGTCTAAACAATTCCGTGAAGGTCTCTTAGGCCCTCAAGGTCCTGTTCATAAGGATGATCGTATCTATTCCCTTCGCATCCAGGCGGGTGAATGCTATGGCCATACCCTGCCTTGTGGTGCGAACTACCCACCCCTGCGCCCATATGATCTTTCCGAGGGCCTCCACATCCAGGTCAGCAAGGATGTACGAACCCTCCTTTTGCGCTTTATCGGTCTGGATGAACATGCCTCCCTTGCTGATATCAAGCGCACGCCCATTCAGATAGCTCCGTGTGTTTCCCTGATAGAGCACCGGCAGATCGACAGGCACCCGTTCATGTATCCGTTTGTCTCGCATGTGATTCTCCTGCGCCTTATCCTGCCATTAAATGCCCCCGAGAGCAACCTTATATCATTGAAGAAACGGAGTTCCTCCCGCGGATGCCTTATCGCTTGCAGGGCATTACCGAAACGCGTGTTTAAGTAGTCGACCTTGCCCCTTCACTCACCGGCTTACTACATTCGGGAAGGCAAAGGGAGAATGGAGTGTGTTTGGCAGTGCCAAGCCCTGGCTACACTGCGTGGCGATGAACCGATTTTTCCCCGACTATTGTTTCAATACCCTTATAATCCGAGTCGGTAAATTTGATGCCCATACCGTCTTCCGTGACGCGCACCACCCTCCCCTGTGCCCATACGATTTGCCCGAGCGTATCAACATCCATGGAAGCAAAGATATGGGATCCCTTTTCAAGCGGTTCGTCTGTGCGAACGAACATGCCGCCCCTGCCGATATTGCTGACACGCCCCTTCTCATTGTGCATGGAATTACCACTATAGATCACCTTCAGCTCTACATCAGCCCTCTTAAACGCTCGTCTCTCTTCCATGATATTTTCACCCCCTATGTTTAACACGATTTAATGTCACGGTTTTACATTAATAATAATGCGGTTTCTTGAAGAAGCAAGCTTTTTTTAATTGGCTTTTTTTAATTGGGTGAGCCAATTGCAAAACTCTCTCCCGATATAGTTATTGAAGCATAGTACCATTGT
>CAYGXB010000168.1:0-7114 GCA_964353605.1 uncultured Bacteriovoracaceae bacterium | reverse complement strand
GCGCTCAGGGTGACATAGGTAACTCTTTGAAAAAGCTGTCATTCTGAACGTAGTGAAGCATTTCTTTCTTTGGCATTCCGTGGAGTCTGGCATTTGGGCAACAGCCCGTTGAGACCTGCCCCTAAATCCCTCGTAAAAATGCTTATATGCTCATGATATGCTTATCGAGTGATGTGATTTTTCGACACTTGGTCTCGGTAACCACATAACAGTCTTCCACCCCGATGAGAATTTTCTCAAAGGATTCCCACGCCTCGATTTCAAACACCATATTCGGTTCAAACGTGCGGTCCAGCACTTGGAGTGGCCCGAAAAGATGTTGCTCTTCACATTCCAACCCGATGCTGTGGCAAACGGCGAAAGTCATCCCGTCGGGTTTCAACTTTTTGTAGAAAGCAGTAGCATCCATGTTGAGTTGTTTTATATTCACTCCGGGTTTAATATGCTCTTCGTAATATTCCTGCAACTGGATGAGCCGGTCGATGAGCTCTGCTGCACCCTTCGGAACGGGCCCTAAAACGGCATGGCGATTCACATCCGCGACATACCCTTTATAAACCGCGCCAAAATCGAAACGGACAATATCACCCTTTTGCATGACCGTACCGATACCGGGGGCCTCAGGATCGGAGGCTCCGATACTCAAGGTCAGATGATCCCACGCTTCGGCACCTTCCTCTATCATGGTTTTGCGTGCCAGTTGGAGAAAATCATTATCGGTCATTCCTTCTTTGACGGCATCCATACAGACGGTAATCGCCTTTTCTGTGATTTGGGTGGCTTTTTCGATGCGGCGAATTTCTTCTTCGGTTTTGATCAATCGCATTTCCAGCAGCGCTCCGTCAGCTTCCACAACCTCAGAGGTGGGATTTTTCTGGGCCAGGTGATCGAGCAGATATTTCGGAGCCAACGATTCTACACCGATGCGTTTCCCTTCCAGCCCCCATTTTTTTATTTTAGCCATTATTGCCCGTGAGGTGTCCTTTTGTCCGATCGTCCCCTTGTGATCGGCTACCCACGAAAATGTATCTACGCTTTGAAAGAGATCCCAGTTAAAGAGGGCAATATCACCATCGCGTTTCACCATCGCCACATTGGGATATTGATTGCTGAGTGCAAAGAGAATGGGGTTCGGCATGGCATGTAAAGTCGGTAGCCCGGTGGTGTAAAATACATTGACAGGCGTGGTAACAATCAACAGATCGAGATTGTGCTTCTCCAAGCTTTCTTGCATCCGTGTCCGATTAAAACCGATAGCCTTCATACGTTTTACCTCGGGAAGTCGTTTATTTGTAGGCACATGCTCAACGAGTTTTTCTAAAATACTTTTCGTGCCCATGGTCTGTGCTACCTTCAATACATCCTCCTGGCTAGCAACTTTCCCCGTTTGAGCCGATAAGTACCCCATCAAAACAGCTGCAACGGCACTTTTGGCTTGTTCGGGCGTAAATTCCGGCTCCTTGTTTTCCAGGATGCACCGCGCAAAATACTCATCCTCGTATTTTGCTGAGATGTTGTAGTACAGGGGAAAGGGAGCATGTTCAATCTCGGGTTCATACCACTTCTGTCTGTTATCGCCCATCGCCTCATGATAGGAAAAGATCCGTACCGGTTTTGGCCACATATGGTTTTCCAAAATGGTTCCTTTGGTTCCATATATTTCCAGGCTATTGAAGGGGGGAATGACTTGGGTAAAGCTGACGATAATTTCACCTACCACCCCTTTGCGGAAGCGAACCATGGCCAGGGCATTATCTTCCGCTTTCTCGGGTAGATTTATCATCTGTTTCGTAAGCAGCGTGGAGATAGACTCGACTTGATCCTCAAGAATCCATTCCAAGGTGGCGAATTTATGGGCCCCCATATCCATGAAAGCCCCGCCGCCTGCTTTGATGGGATCGCCTTTCCAGAAATCCGGCTGGCTGAGCCCTTCAAGTTCATACACCCCTTCATATGCCCTGACCAAGAGGACATCCCCGATCAATCCTTGCTGGAGTGCGTCATGAATATAGTGGTGGGCGGGCAAAAAGCGATGGTTTTCCGCGATCATGAATCTGACCTTGGCATCGCGGGTTGCCTTGATCATCATATCGCAACCTTCAAGCGTAGTGGCCATGGGCTTTTCGCATAACACATGTTTACCGGCCACGGCGGCTTCCACCACGAGTTTTTCATGAGAGGCATGCGGCACCAGGATCAAGACTGCATCGATGTCGCTGTGCAAAAATTCCTGCAAATTATTATAGGCCCGCATTTCATTGGCTTTGTATCGCTTCGCAACCTTCTCGGCTTGTTTTTGATTGATATCATACACCGCCACAAATTTGAGAAAGGGCGAACCTGCACATCCAGCGCTATGGAAACTAAACGCGCTCCCCGCGCCGATCACCCCAAATTTTACCTGCTCCATCTTTACCTCCCCCTTCGCGTTACGTTCGCCTATATCCTTGCTATGAAAAAGACACGCGGCATGCTTCCTCCGTGGGAGGATTTGGCTCCAGTGTGTTTGTATTATAGCACATATACAAGCAGCTGAATCGTTGCTCTGTTGTTTATTCGCATGGGAAAAACGAGGAAAGAAACCCTCATGCCTTGTCGGGTCATAAACATCACCTACACCCTGTAGACCGGGAAAAGCGGGACCGGGATTGCTTGGATCGATGCGCGGTTGTAAAGGTTGTGCTAATCCAGTGCTTCCCGTACTAAATCGACGATGGTACGGAATTTGATCGCATCGGACAAGATCCCGGAAACCTTCAAATCTCCACTCATATACGCCGCCGTCGCATCCTCTTGTCCCGTGAAAACCCCGGCGGTTACTCGCGCATTCATTTCCAACGTTATATCGGGCGCCTCGATGTCCCCAAGTCCCATTTCGAATTTCTGGTCCTTGATGGTCAGCCATACGTTGTCATGACCTTCCAATGTGAACTGGAACTTCCGGTCAAACCCATCGACTTCGTCCTGAACGTCATCCGTATGATTGGCCATTTGGGTGAATAGGGTGAAGTAATCCTGTAAATCTTCGACAGCGAAAGATCCATCTTCGATCTTATCTTTCATGCGCTCTTTTAATACTTCATCGATTGGTTGCGTACTATCCACTTTCCAACTCATAGTGATCTAACTCATCCCTCCTTTTATCTTATCTATTCTGGCATATAAAGAAAATATATCACTCGCAAGAGGGGACGTCCATAAATATAAGCAGGCATTATTTATCCCTCTTGATATCACTTGCATGCTCTCTATGGTTAGCGCTTTGAAAAAGCTGTCATTCTGACGTAGCGAAGAATCTCTTTCCTTAATATTCCGAGGAGTCTGGCATGTGGACACAGCCCTGCAAGGTCAGGCGCCATAATCTTTCGCATGCCTCGCATGAATGCTGAGCAGGGGAAAGGGGGATACATTCCTCCTCCTTGCTGCTTGAGAAGCCTCGCTGAGGACCGGGTAATTCATTTCGATAATTCATAGGTCTTGCCGGTTTCCAGCATCGCCATGAAGTTCTCCTTTTTGGCGGCGGCTGGGAGGCTGCAGGCCGTAGAAAGGATGTGCCCGCCGTCTCCGCCGATTTCATCGATGACCTTCCTGCAATAGGCGGCCACTTCCTCCGGCTTTCCAAGGCACATAAGTGCGGGATGAATATCGCTGGCAATGCACAGGTGGTTCCGCAGGTGCTCCTTGGCGGCAAAGATATTGGTGGTGCCGTCCAGCTCGAGAATGGCCGAGTTCCTGGGCAATTTCTTGAAATAGGGGATGTTCTTGTCCCAGCACGTATCCAGATGGAAGCTGATCTTTATTCCTTGAGCCCAGAAGGCATCCACAATCTGTTCGGTATATGGCCACCAGAAGCGCTCGAAGATGGTGAGGGGATAGAAAAAAGCGCCGGCTCTCTCTTCAGCCATCTTCATGATCTGCACACCGGTGTCCTTGCAGAGACCCACACCGAACGAGATGAAATCCTCGGTCATTTTCGCTAACGCCTTTTCCACCATCGCGGGTCGGTAATACAGGTCTTCGGTAAACTTCACCATGGAGCGGGAAAGGGATAAGGTGAAGAAGGGGTGGTTATTGGGTTGCGCGTAGAATATGTAAACACCTCTTTTCCTGTACTCCGCAATAGCTCGGAACGTCCCGTTTATCACTTCCGCAAAGAGTTTATCGTATTCTTCCCTTTTTTTAATATCCGAAATCCGGTAGATGAGATGATCGCTTACAAAATTGAACCAGCCGATCTCCGCGATGATTGCATAGTCTTCATACGTGGTGTACTCTGCCTCCAGAAATTGAACCTCCGGCGATGCCTCGGTCGGTTTCTTCACCTTAAACCCGCCGACCGTATATGCTTCGGACGTAAGGGCCGGGTTGGCCGCATCCCACCCGCCATACTCATCAAAAAATCTGAGTTCCACGTCCTGCTGGGCATCAAAACCCTGGTTCGCAATTTCCCAGAATTTCTGTCCGGTAAGCGCACACGCCGCCGAGGTGGTGACATCCGGCCAAATCGGTACACGGTCAGGTTTCTCAAGGTTTATGGCACACTCCACTCTCTCGATTGCATTCATGGTTTCACTGCGCATAGTTTAATCCTCCATTCTTGTTAGGTCTTATAATGTCACATGCCCGCCGTATAGTTGCTGCGGCCACCTGCATCGAGGAAATTCGGCCGCTCATTGAACACCGATATACAGCACATCGACTTTACGTGTCATTTGACTCCTGCCTGTATCATGCTTGTCCAAAATATTTATGAAACGTTTTTTGAAACACGGTTTCGACGATATTGAGCTCGACTCCATATACGATGATGTTGACCGTCAACAACCCCCTGAAAATTCCAGCGTGTAATTTCCCCTGGAATCGCGTGGCTTCCTCGAACGATGTAAGACTGAACATGAGATGTCCTTTTTCATCAGCTACGATCAGCCCCTTGATGTGGCCGATCAGTTCGCATCCGCTATGCTTCAGGGCATCGGTCAGTTCGGAAAGGAATGTATCTATTCTGGCCTTCAGTTCAATTTCCTGCATTCCGGCCTTGAATACGAGATTCACTTTCCGGGCATAAACGGTCGGATGCATGTGGTGATCATTGATCAGCATTGCAATTGATCCATGAGTATGTTCAGATGCGTTCGCTTTTCCAGGGAGATAGCATTGACTTGTGCCCGTGGGTTCAAGCTGCCGACATCCTGAATGATCCGTTCAACCATTTCCGGTTCCACCAGGTCGATCTTATTGACAGCTACGATGTCTGCCGCCTGGATCTGAGATGTTAACAGCGGGGTCATCATTTCCATCAACATCGTATAACGCTTTGCATCCACAAGGGTAATCACCTTGATATCGTGCACTTCCAACCGGCATTTGCGCACATTGACCACGATATCTGCCGGGTTAGCCGCACCGGTGGCTTCCAAGATGACAATGTCCGGGTGATAATGCCGGTTCAATGTTTCCAGTGCCTCGATGAGTCCCGCGGAAAGGGTGCAGCATACGCAGCCGCCAAATAATTCCTGGACCTTAAATCCCTCAAGATCAAGATAATCGCCGTCGACACCGACTTCCCCGAGCTCGTTTTCAATGATTACGATCCTCTGCGAAGCAGAGGAAAGCCTGCGCGCTATCTGCAGGAGCAGCGTCGTTTTGCCCGAACCGAGAAAGCCGGCAATTATCAGCATTTTCATTCGCGATTGAATTCATGGTCTGCTGGGCAGGGCTTTTTCTTCCATGATCTTCAGGCAGTAGGTCACGCCCTCCATCGCGTCTGTAGATTGAAAGTCGGCGCCGATATGATCCTTCAGCATGGGGGTCGTCACTCCTCCGCCCACCATGAGTTTGAAATTATCTCGCAGAGCTTCCTTTTCAAGGATATCCGTAACATGTTTCATGCTCGCAAAGGCGGTGGTAATGAGCGCCGAGAAACCCACAAAATCTGGTTTGACTTCCCTGATCGTCTCAATTACCAGCGACGGATCGACGTCTACACCCAAATCATATACCCTGAATCCTTGGCCATCGAGCAGCGTGGCAAAGATATTTTTGCCCAGGTCGTGGATATCCCCTTGCGGTGTGGCCAGCACTATTGTGCCCCGCGATTCGTGAGGACGAGCCAGGACCAGATGCGGTTTCAGGATAACAACAATTTCTTTGAATATCTCGGCCGCCAGCAGCATTTCAGCCAGGAACATCTCTCCTTCTTTGAATTTGTACCCCACAGCGGTCATTGCCCGGCGTGCATCTTCCAGAATTTCAAAGGAATCATCGCCGCGCGCAACCCTTGTTTTAACCGTGGCGAGCACTTCATCCCTCTTCAGTTCCACAAAACCAGTGGATAAATCTACGAGCATATCATTGCCTCCTTTACATGAACCTTTTCATAAGTCGAAAAACCCAACAAATGCAAATGTTGAGTGAATGAGCGCAGGAACATTCTTGGTTCCTAAAGTTCTTCCCTTAAAAAATAAATATGGGCGTCCCCCTACATCGCACGTTCGTCGTTTCTCGGTGCCCGCATGCCGTGCATGAAGCGATGCGGCAAAGCCGTGTACGCTTGGTTGGGGCATGCAAACGCTTGCGCCGTTTCTGGCACTCCATACTTAACGGACCTCAGACCGCTTCGATCGTTGAGGGGGGCTTCGGTGCTATGTTGTATGTGACGCTGACGATGCCGGGCACCTCGCGGATAATTTCACGGGCGAGCCTCTCCAGGACATCGAACGCGAGCCGCGTCGGTGTTGCGGTCCGCGCGTCGATGCTCTCCCAGCAACGCACCTCGATCTGTTGGCCGAAATCGCGCTTGCCGTCACGCATGCCGGTCACGCGGTCTGCATGTAGGATCGCCATGTACTGAAATGCACCGGTACCCTTGAGCGACCGCTCGACAACGGCGGTGGCCTTGCGGACCGTTTCGATGCGCTCCGGGGTCACCGCTCCTATCACGCGTGCCGAGAGTGCCGGTCCCGGGAACGGGATGCGCTCGAAGAGCTCGGAGGGAAGCCCGAGGGCCTTGCCTACCTTTCTCACGCCGTCCTTGCGCAGCTGAATGAGCGGCTCGATGATGCGGTAGCCGAAAGCCTCCTGCGGATCGATTCCGCGCTGCTCGAAGACATTGTGC
>CAYGXB010000167.1:4319-7128 GCA_964353605.1 uncultured Bacteriovoracaceae bacterium | reverse complement strand
CTACCCTCATAAATCTCCTCGGTCCCCAGCATTACTGAATGGTTCATAGCTTGGTGGAGCGCACTCCGGGGAGAGGATGCGACTTCGGTGCGATCCTGCATGGAGTGAATATGGCCTGCAGTGACCCATCACCCTCAGACCGATAGCCCTTTGCAAACACAGCCATTCCGTCCCGAAAGCTCTGGCCACCCTGGTGATCCAGGGGGGTCGGGGGGTCAGAGGTTTGAAAGGATGTTGAGGAACCAGGGGGTCTATTCTTGTGTCTCCTTGTTCTGGAGTGCAGAAAGCGCACACAAATTGCTGGAAAAAAAACGCGCGATACTATAGGATAGCCTATGCCGAGCCCTTGGTTTTTCAGCGAGAAAGCGATGTCATTTTCAGGGAGGTTCCATGCAGGCGGTAAAAATTATTTTCGGCGTCGTTCTGGTTGTCATCGTTGCCGGGGCCATTGCTGTCTATGCTCTGCTCAGGTCGTCTCTCCCTCAGGTGTCCGGGGAGATCGCGACGGATCAGGTCAAGGGGGTGCTCACGATCATCCGCGACCAGGCCGGCGTGCCGCACATCTTTGCGGATAGCGAGCATGACCTCTTCTTCGGCATGGGCTACTGTCACGCGCAGGACCGGCTCTGGCAGGTGGATATGCTCCGCAGGGCGGCGCTGGGGAGGCTGTCCGAAGTCCTCGGCAAAGATGCCCTCAAGGATGATATCCTCCTGCGGACGATCTTCTCGCCCAAGAGCCCCGAAGAATTCTACCATGAGCTCGCGCCGGAGATGAAGGAGGTGATCGAGGCCTACGTCGCCGGGGTGAACTACTACATCGCCAACACCCGCGACAGCCTGCCCTTCGAGTTCCAGCTCCTGCGCTACAAGATGGAGCCGCTCAAACCCGAGGATGTGCCCGCCATCAACATGGTCATGGCCTATGTCATGAACCGTTCGATGGGTATCGAGCTCCTGCGGGCGCGCCTCGCCGAGAAGATCCCGGAGGCCAAGCTGGGTGAGATCTTCGGTGTCTACCCCAAGGATTCGGGCTCCATGTTCCCTGAATACGCCGCAATGAACACCGGGCGGGGGGTCTTCGAAAAGACCCTGTTTGCCCATTCCGGGGTGCTCGACGCGCTCTTCCAAGCCGGCCATCTTCCCGCAAGCAATTGCTGGGCGGTCTCAGGGAAGCGCACGCCAGACGGCAAGGCCATCCTCGCCTATGACACGCATATGAGCCTCGAGATCCCCAACTCCGACTACCTCGTCCACCTTTCCTGTCCCGCGTTCACTGCTTTCGGCGGGTCGATCGCCGGCGTCCCCCTGATCATCGAGGGACACACCGACGTGACGAGCTGGGGCGTGCCCACCTCCTACGAAGACCCGAGCGACTTTTACGTGGAACGGACCAATCCGGAGCATCCCCGCCAGTACCTCTACGACGGGAAGTGGCGGGATATGAGGGTCAAGAAGGAGACGATCAAGGTCAAGGGTGGTTTACCCAAGGAGATCGAGATCCTCCTCACCCATCACGGCCCGGTGGTGAGCGACCTCGATGACCTGAAGCTCCCGAAAAAGGCAGACGAGGTGGTGAGCCTACGCTGGACCGCCCACGACAAGCTCGGCGGTGAGGCATTCTACTACGCTATGAAGGCGAAAAACTGGAAGGAGTTCGAGGCTGCGGTGAAGATCCAGTCCGTGCCGGGGAACACCTTTGTCTATGCGGATAAAATGGGGAATATCGCCGTACGGCCAGCCTTCGAGATCCCGGTGAGGATCGGCTTCGACGGCCTGAAGCCGCTGCCCGGCTGGGACCCGAAGTATGAGTGGAAGGGCTATGTCCCCAAGGACCAGTTCCCGGTCCGCGTGAATCCCGCTTCCGGTTATGTGGCGGCCGCGAACAATATGATGGTGGGCAAGAAGTATCCTTATTACATTTCGAGCTACTGGGCCTGTCCCGACCGCTTCCAGCGGATCACGGAGCTCCTCGAGACGGGTGGAAACAAGATCGATTACGCGTACATGAAGAAGATGCAGAAGGACGTCCACTCGCTCACAGCCAGGCGGATGTTGCCGGGACTGCTGAAAGCGCTCGAGGGCGAGGGTGTGCAGGCACGCTACGGTGAGGCGACCGACGAACTCAAGCGCTGGGACTATGAAGCCACCAAGGAGAGCGTGGCCGCCACGATCTTCTTTGTCACCTTCGAGAAGCTCCTGGCCGAGATCTTCGCGGACGAGATGGGGCCCGTGCTCTACAAGGACTTCGTCGGAGACTACCCGGCGGCCATCAATGCATTATACCGCATCATCGACGGCGAGGCCTCCTCCTGGGTGGACAACGTGAACACGCCCAAGGCGGAGACACTCGCCGACCTCTATGTCACGGCCTTCGAGAAGGCCATGGCTGAGCTGGAGACGAAGCACGGGAAAAATATAAAGGCCTGGCAGTGGGGCAAGGTGAAGCCCGTCGTCTTCTACCACCCGATCGGCAAGGAGCTCGGCAAGCTCGGCGGGCTCCTCAACGACGGCCCCTACCCCATCGGCGGAGCCCATACCACGGTGAACGCTGCCGGGTGGCGTATCGGCAAAGGCATGGTCGTGAACCACGGGCCATCCTTGCGCTACATCATCGACTACGCTCATCCCGTGATGTGGGGATACATCATGCCACCCGGGAATTCCGGCAACTTCATGAGCCGTCACTATACCGACCAGACGCAAAAGTGGCTCGAAGGCGAGCTCAACCCCACTATCCTCTCCCGGGAGCAAGTGGAGGCTCAGGCTGAGGGTAAGATCGTCTTCATGCCGCTCACCAAATGAGTGCGCG
>CAYGXB010000167.1:0-4219 GCA_964353605.1 uncultured Bacteriovoracaceae bacterium | reverse complement strand
GAGGCTCAGGCTGAGGGTAAGATCGTCTTCATGCCGCTCACCAAATGAGTGCGCGCTGAATGCAGGATAGGGCCAAGGCAATCGTGGTTTTCGGCGCCGGCGCTGTGGGGTGCTCGGTTGCCGGATGGATCCATGAGCGTTATCCCCACGTGGCGCTCTTCGCCCGAGGAGAGCAGGCGGAGGCGATCAGGGCCCGGGGGCTCGTCCTTGCCATGCAGGGCGAGCCACTGCCTGCCGCACCGCTCAGGATTCCGGTCATTGAAGACCTGAGTCAGCAGCCCGCTCCCGCGATCGTCGTCATCGCCGTCAAGAATTACGATCTCCGAGCGGCAGCCCAGGCCGTAAAAGCGGCCTACGATGACAGGCCGCTCATCATCGGGCTGCAGAACGGCGTGGAGAACCAACGCATTCTCCCGTTGTATTTCTCGAAGATTGTCTTCGGCGTTGTGTGCTTTAACGCCTGGATCGAATCTCCGGGGGTCGTCGGCGCCGAGAAGAGGGGGCCCATCCTCTTCGGGACGCTGAACGGGGACCCCGAACTCGCAGCCCGGATGAGAGAGGCGGTAGAGATCTTCAAGCTCGGCCTCAATGCGGACGTCGCGCAATCCTTTCAAGACACTGTTCATGCGAAGCTCATCCTCAACCTCACCAATTCCATCATGACGCTCTCCGGCCATAGATTCAGGGAGATCGGCAACCTGCGCATCCTGAAGAAGATCACGCTTGGGGCGCTGCATGAGGGCATAGAAATCGTGCAGGCGGCAGGGTACAAGGAGGCACCGATCCCCGGCGCCCCCCGCTGGCGGATCATCAAGCTTGCAGGGATGCTCCCCGACTTCGTCTCTGACCGCGTATTCAGGGCATTCCTCGCCGCAATGGGACTCAACAGCATGGCCCAGGATATCCTGGTGAGGCGCAAGACCACCACCGAGATCGATTCCCTGGATGGGTACTTCGTGGAGATGGCAAACAGAAATGGGCTGAGGGTGCCGATCATCAGGGCCATGCACCGCTTGGGCAAGGAACGGTTCACGAGGCCGGACTTCGCCCCGCTGGACGTTGAGGAGCTCTGGCAAGCGATCCAAAAGGGTTCCTGAACATCGTGCTCGTCTGATATCCATATACAACCTAATGCAGATTCGAAAGCACATACCCTCCCTGAATCTTCGAAGGGGGCGGAGAGAGAAGGGTCGGAGGCAGATCTCCCCAGAGCATCATATCTTTTTCGTATGGGCGTTCAGTGACCTACGCTTGGTCGCGATATCGCCTGTATGCGAGCAGGGCGCTCAGTGCTTTTGCCGCCTCCTGTTCCGTGGCGTGGACCGAAATCCCCGCCTCGTACATCTTTTTGAGAAGCTCCTTGAGCTCGCCCCTGCTTAAGGATCCAAAGAACGAGCTGAGAGGGGAATCAACCGCGGCGTACTCGATGCTGGTTATTACCGCAATGGGCTTTTGCACCCTCTTCTGCGCCTCAATGAGGCCGTTGACGAGATCTTTGCGCAAAACCGATATATACTCGACCAGCATGTCCACATTCTCGTCCATACCGCATATCTCAGTCGCCTTCGGATACATGGTCATGTCGAAAGATGAAGCGAGGCTTAAATCGACGGGATTCGATGTGCTCCCTCCGAATTCCGGGACAAATGCTGCGAGCCTCCCCTCAGACCCGGCGGTGAGCGCGGCAAGCCTGAGGCCGGCCCTCTCGCATGCGTCTGCGGTCGACACCGCGGGACCGCCCGGCCCCGACATGATAACGACCCTGTTCCCCGCCGGCAAATGCGGGTTCTGAAAGGCGGTGATGAACCCCATGAGTTCCACAAGATTTTCGACCTTGATCAGGCCTGCCTGCCTGGCAGCGGCATCCCATATCTCATTCGCGCCCGAGAGCGACCCCGTATGGGAGCCTGCAGCCCTGCCGCCGCCCTCGGTTTCACCCACCTTCCACAGCAGAATGGGCTTGTGTTTTGAAATCTCCCGGGCGAGCTGCAGGAACCTCCTGCCGTCATCGATACCCTCGAGGTAGCAGATGATTTGTTTCGTTTCGGTATCGCTTCCCAGGTACTCCAGGAAGTCGTTCACCCCGAGGTCGCTCGCGTTGCCCACGCTTATCATTTTACTGAACCGTATGCCGCGCTCGCCTGCGAAGAGGCCCAGCATGTTGGCAAGCGATCCGCTCTGCGACAGGAAGGCGAAGGTTCCCTGCTCCCTGGGAAGGCCGGGGAAGAAGGATATCTTCGACTGCGGCGAATAAAGCCCCATGCAGTTGGGCCCGATGATGCGCACGCCGCCCGCTCGCGCCCGGTTCACCAGCTCAATCTCTTTTCTGATGCCCTGCTCCCCCTTCTCCCTGAAACCGGAGCTGAAGATAACTGCCGCCTTGACCCCTTTTGCCGCGCAATCGTCGATAATACCATCGACCTGATCGGGATGAACCGACACCACAACCATATCCACGGGCCCGTCAATATCCCGTATGCTGGGGTAACACCTCAGCCCCATCACGGCGTCTTCTTTTGAGTTAACCGGGTAGAGCTTCCCCTCGAAGCCGATGTCCATGAAGCTCAAGAGAAGCAGGTTGCCCAGCTTGTTTGACTTTCCGCTCACCCCGACCACCGCGATGGAGCGCGGCCTGAAGATGGCGTCTATCTGGGAGATGATATCCATATGTATTGTATCCCTGGCTCACCGGGAGAAAATCAAACTAATGGCTTCACGGTAAACCATGCTTTTTTCTTACATAAGAATTCTTATCGATAAAATCATCCATGTCAAGCTTTTCCCCGGTAAAGGAAAGAGGTCGCAAATTCCTTGAGAGAGGAAGATGGGGTCATATCCTTATTTTTTCATGGACGCCCCTTCTACCCTCCTTTTGTTCCCCTTGCAAGTAGGCGGGTGAAACGATATGGTAGTACCGATGACGCTGTTGCATGAGGGAATATATGAGGCTATTTAACATTGATGCTCAGTATCTCATCATATCAGCGCTGATTTCTCTCCTGGTGACCATCGCCATCGTTTTTCTCGTGAACAGCATGCAACCAGGATTAATCGTTTTGAAAGGGGGTACCAGCCTTTTTATTTACATTGGCGTCTTCACTGCTAACCTCATCATTGAGGCAAGCCGTCAACGGTCCGAGAGAAATCGAAAGCGGTAGGCACGGCTCTCTGGGAAATCGGGGCGCTGCAGTATGAGTTAAAGCCGCTGAACATCAAGGTTAACGTAATCGAGCCGGGCGTCATTAAAACGGACTTTTTATGATCGCTCATTGGAGACAGTGGACAGCATGGCATTGACGGAAGCTTATGGCAACATTCTGAAACGCGGACAGAAGCGTTCGGGCGAGACTGCAGTGCGCACCGGCGCCGAACCGCGGGTCGTGGCGCGGACCATTTATCAAGCGGCGACGGATGCTGGTTGGCATCTGCGGTATCCGGTTGGCAATGATGCTTGGTGGGTGTCGCTCCTGCGCCGATTGTTGCCAGAAGGAACTTTTTACTGGCTGTTGGAGAAAGTGGTCTTAGATTAGGAGCTATTCCTATCAGGAAGGAATCTTGGCTAACCAGTACCCGCCGCCCAACAACCGCGTGCAGCCGACCTGCCCGCTTTGTTGCTTGTGGGACGGGAGCGTAAAGCCAACATGCTTTTGTTCTTGGTCTTGGTTCTGAAGCGACTTCAATCGCGGGCGGCTGATGCGGGGCGTTTAATTGTAAATGATAGATAATAGCAAAACCGAGTTCTTACAGGAAGAGTTTATGACAGATACTCCACACTTCAGAGCCTTCTGTGATCACGATCTCCCTGAGCTGAAGCAGATGATCTTTGCACTCTATCGAGAGGATGCCTACGGAGAGGTAATGTCCTGCCAAAAGATTCAGCGTACCGTACAGGAACTGTTGTGGCACCCGGAGAAGGGAACAATCACAGTGTTTGGTGTGGGGGAGGCCGTTGTAGGATATGCCATCGTCATCTATTGCTGGAGCAATGAATATGGTGGCAACATCGCTTCTATCGATGAGTTTTACGTAAAACCTTCGTGGCGGGGGAAGGGAATAGGCACGTCCTTTCTTGAGTATGTTGCTGCCGCAGAAGGCGGTTCGGTGAAAGGGCTCCAGTTGGAGATAACGCCGGTGAGTGAGCGAGTATTCGCCTATTACTCTCAGCACGGTTTCGAGCCGACGAAGAACCGGCATTTATTCAAGAAGCTATAGTCAAACG
>CAYGXB010000166.1:0-7161 GCA_964353605.1 uncultured Bacteriovoracaceae bacterium | reverse complement strand
AATCGTTGGCTATCTGGGTAAGGTTGGGGGCCATGAGGTTCTGGTCCGCGAAGAGAAACAGGTTGATCGCCGCCAGGAGCATCACTGCAAAAAGTTCTTTTCTTCCGAAAGTGGAATTACGTGCCATTCATATCCTCCTTAGCAAACGCTTTGTTGAGCGGGTCTGCTGTTGTATCCGGCTCGGTCAACGCCGCTTCGCGAAGTTTAAAAAAGCCTCATGAAGGATAGAGTATCTTCTCGACTTTTGGCAATCTAAAAAAGACGAATGGATAGAAGATTTTGGGATGCCATGGGCAAGGACTTCAGTCTTGCCAGTGAACATCCATTGGTCTGATGCCTCTCCGAAAAAAGCTCTTGCCTATTTTCCATGTTCATAACCTGGGGCATGCAACTGAATATAGGAGACCCTTCGCTGCGTTCAGGATGACATCTCATAAACCATGTTTCTTGCCCAAACGACCGAAGAAGCCGGTCGGCTGCCCAGGGTGACACGGTGCTCTTGCCCGTATAGGCGGTGGGTAAAATCGGGATAGTGCGCAGGACCGCACTACACCCGCTCCCTCCGCGCGAGCCTTAACGCAATGAAGATCGCTTCGAAGTGACCCCTCCTCGCCAAACCGCTTGTCCTTGGTACATGATATAATACTGCTCCGAAAAGCTTGGCCCCCTCCTGAGACCAGGAGGGGGCCAGATATCCCGTACTGCATATGCCGGCCAGCAGATATGGCGCGCTCAGTCTAGCCCCCTGAAGACTCAGGGGGGATGGAGGTTTGACTCTTGTTATTATACCACCGCTGCCTTTACGATTACCTCCATGAGCAGATGATTGTTGACCGGCAGGGGTCGCGCGATGTATGGAGATGAAATTCAACGTGAGAGCAGATAATCTCTGACGCGATGAGCGTAGAGATCTATTCGATCTGATAGATAATTCTTGTGAGGGAGGAAAGGGTATGAGAGTAGGAACATTTTTAGCAGTTCTGATGTGCATGTGTATGGTGGGTGCCGCCCCCGGATTGGCAGAGGACACAATCAAGATCGGCGCCATCCTCGGCGTGACCGGACCCGCGTCGTTCCTTGGAGCACCTGAGGCCAAGACCCTCGAGATGCTTACCGATGAGATCAACAAGAAGGGCGGCATCAAGGGCTTGAAGATCGAACTGATCATCAAGGATTCCGGCGCAAGCCCTGAGAAGGCGATCTCCTTTGCGAAGCAGTTGATCGAAGAGGACAAGGTCTTTGCGATCATCGGCCCCTCAACGAGCGGCGAGACGATGAAGATCAAGGGCATAGCCGAGGAAAGCAAGATGATCCTCATATCCTGCGCGGCAACCGAGGCGATCGTGAACCCTGTCGCGAAGTACGTCTTCAAGTCGCCCCAGAACGACAGCTATGCTGCCATCAGGATCTTCGAGCAGATGCAGACGATGGGCATCTTGAAGATCGGCGTGCTCTCCAGCAACACCGGGTTCGGCAAGGCAGGCAAGGAGCAGATCGAAAAGCTCGCTCCTCAGTACGGGATTCAGATCGTTGCGAACGAGGTCTATGACAAGGAAGCGACTGACCTGACCGCTGTCGTGACCAAGCTGAAGGCAGCACAAGTCCAGGCATTCATTAACTGGTCCATCGAACCTGCCCAGGCAATCGTTATCAAGAATGCGCGACAGATCGGCCTAGCTGTCCCCATCTTCCAGAGCCACGGCTTCGGCAACATCCAGTACGTGAAGGCTGCCGGCCCTGCAGCAGAGGGCGTTATCTTCCCTGCAGGCAGGCTGCTTGTCGTCGACACGCTTCCGAAGGACAACCAGCAGAAAGCCGTGCTCGTACAGTACAAGAAGGACTATGAGTCACGCTTCAAGGAGGACGCAAGCACCTTTGGCGGCCATGCCTATGACGCATTCATGATTCTGGTGAAGGCGATCGAGAAGGCCGGCCCCGACAAGGAAAAGGTCCGCGAGACAATCGAGAACATGCAGGGCTTCATCGGGACCGGCGGCATCTTCAACTTCTCGCCTCAGGACCATAACGGCCTTGATATCAATTCCTTCGAGATGCTGACCGTGAAGGACGGCAAATTTGCCGTTCTCGCCAAGCAGGCTACCAAGAAGAAGAAATAGCACGCTTTCCATAAGGAATGGGGCATCGTACGCATGCCTCCATTCCTTTTTTTGACGGCATGCAGCATATAGAACTCCTCTCTCAATATCTTGTTGCGGGCATAACCTACGGGACGATCTATGCGGTCGTTGCCATAGGGTTCAATATCATTTATAACGCGACCGGCATCATAAATTTTGCACAGGGAGAGTTTGTCATGCTCGGCGGCATGACCGCGGTCATGCTCCATACGCTTCTCCCGCTGCCGTTAGCTATCCTGGGAGCAGTCATCATAACGATGACCGTCGGGGCCCTCATCGAGATCGTCTTCATCCGCTGGCTGACAAGCCCGGCTGTGCTCCGCTTGACCATCATCACAATCGGCATCGCGATCCTCATCAGGGAGATCGCCCTGGCGCTCTGGGGAACGGGGGTAAAGGCCCTGCCCTATTTTACCGGTACGGCCGTCACGGTCATATCCATAGGAGATGTCCATATCTCTCCCCAGGTGCTCTGGGTGATTAGCATCTCGGCCGTTATGGTCGTTATTCTGCATTTCTTCTTTACCTATACACTCCTCGGCAGGCAGATGCGCGCCTGCGCATCGAACCGCGATGCAGCGCGGCTCTGCGGCATCAGTGCCAAGAACATGGTGACGCTCTCATTCGTGCTGAGCGCCGGCATCGGCGCGCTGGCCGGGTGCGTGGTCTCGCCTATCACTTATGTCCAGTACGACAGCGGTACGAGCCTCGCAATTAAGGGTTTCACGGTCGCAATCTTGGGCGGCCTCGGCAACAGCATGGCAGCTATAGCCGCCGGGCTGATCCTCGGCATCCTCGAGTCGTTTTCCATCTGGGTGATGCCGACCGCCTATAAAGACGTCATTGCGATATCGATCCTCCTCCTGATCCTTTTTGTGCGGCCTTCTGGCATCTTCGGCAATGTCGAGGCATCAAGGCTGAAGGAGTTCTGATGGCTCGGAACAAGTACCTCCGGATCGCCATCTTCACGGCCTGTGTCATTGCAATACAGATCATAACCTCGTTTGCGGGAAAAACCCCGTATCTCACGCAGCTGACCATGGCCGGCTATTATTCCCTGGTCATCATCGGGCTGACGCTTCTGATGGGATATACGGGTCAGATCTCGCTCGGCCACGCCGGGTTCTTCGCAATTGGCGGCTACTTGTCTGCGTTCCTTACCACCTACAATCTCATACCCTACAAGGACAAATTAGTGGTGACATGGCTTGCCAAAACCGGCGCACTCGTTATGCGTCAGGACCTCTATGGCCGCGATATCCTTGCCGTACAACCCTGGGCAGCCTGCATCCTCGCTGTCCTTGTGACAATCGCCATCGCCTATGTCATCGGCAGGCCGGTCCTCAAGCTCAAGGGACATTACCTCGCCATGGCAACGCTGGGTTTCGGGACCATTGTCTACAAAATCGTGCTCGGCACAGGGCTGCTCGGGGCTGCTGATGGACTATCGGATATCCCAGGATTCAGGCTCATTCCCGGCCTCGAGGTAAGCGGTAAAGCGGCGCTGCGTATCCAGAACTATTACATCGCCTGGGGACTTGTTATTCTCGGGGTGACCCTGCTGACGAACCTCATCCATTCCCGCGTGGGCAGGGCCCTGCGTTCGATCCATGGTGCAGAGGATGCGGCGAATGCGATGGGCATCGACACCAGCCAATACAAACAGAACATCTTTATCCTCAGCGCGGTCTTTGCCGCAGTCGGCGGCGTGTTCCTCACCCATTTTAACGGCGGCATTGGGCCTTCTGAAGCGTCCATCATGAAATCGGTGCGTTATGTCGCCATCATCGCGATCGGCGGCATGGCGAATCTATGGGGTGCTTTGTCCATGGGCGCTGTGCTGAACTTCCTATCGCTGAGGGGCTATTTTGGGTCCTACGACGATGCGGTTTTCGGCTTCATTCTGGTCGTGATCATGCTCCTAGCGCCTGAAGGGTTGCTGCGCACAGACCTCTTCCGGGACATCCGGAAGCGGTTTCAGCACAAGCCTAGCCAGGAGGAGCAGTCTCCTTGAGCATCCTCGAAATCAGGGACATCAGCAAGAGATTTGGTGGCCTTCAGGCTCTCGACAATGTGAGCTTCACGGTGCAGCAGGGCTCGATCAAGGCGCTCATCGGGCCCAACGGTGCAGGAAAGACAACGCTTTTCAACCTCGTCTCTGGTGTCCTTGAACCTGATTCCGGTGCCATCAACTTTAACGGCTCCCCCATCCAGGGGCTTAAACCGTACCAGGTCGCTGCATGTGGCATAGCACGGACCTTCCAGCTCATCAGACTCTTCCCCAGGATGAGCGCGCTCGAAAATATCATGATCGGCAGGCATGTGCACAGCAGGGCCGGATTCGTTGCCGGCATGCTCAACCTGCCATGGACGTGCAGGGAAGAGAAAGAGATTCGGGGCAAGTCGCTCGAGATAATGCGGTTTCTTGGCATAGAAGGCATGGCAGAGAGCGAGGCAACGAGCCTTGCTTACGGCCAGCAGCGCATCGTGGAGCTGGGAAGGGCGTTAGCGTGCGAGCCGAAGCTGCTCCTCCTGGATGAACCTGTCGCTGGGCTGAACATGCGCGAGACCTCTGAGATGGCGAAACTGATCGTGAAGATACGCACTACGGGTATCACCGTGCTCCTCGTCGAGCACGATATGACGCTGGTGATGAATATCTCGGACGAGATCGTAGTGCTGAGCTATGGGCAGAAGATCGCGGAGGATAAGCCGCTGGGGATCCAGAAGAACCCGGAAGTGATCAAGGTCTACCTCGGAGAGGAAGATGCTTAGGATTAGAAATCTCGAGTCAGGGTACGGCAACCTCAAGGTCCTGAGAAGGATCTCGATCCATGTTAGCCCCGGTGAGATCGTCACCATTATCGGCGCCAACGGCGCAGGCAAGACAACGCTGCTCAAGACGATCGCTGGCCTCCTGAAAGCGCAGGCAGGGGAGGTCTTGTTTGAAAAGCGGGACATCACCCGGGAGAATCCTGAGCAGATCGTCTTGCACGGCTGTTCGCTTGTCCCGGAAGGCAGGCAGATCTTCGCACCGATGTCCGTCAGGGAGAACCTCCTGCTCGGCGCCTATGTGCAGTACCGGCGCAAGCACAAGAACGAGGTCGATGTCGACCTTGCGCACATCTTTCAGCTCTTTCCCCGCCTCAAGGAGCGCGAAAGCCAACTTGCAGGCACGCTCTCGGGAGGCGAGCAACAGATGCTCGCCATGGGACGCGCTCTCATGGCGCGGCCTAAACTGATCATGATGGATGAGCCGTCTATGGGGCTTGCCCCGCTCATCGTGAAGGACATCTTTGCGATCATCCAGAAGCTGCGTGACGAGGGCAACACCGTGCTCCTGGTAGAGCAGAACGCGCAGGCAGCACTTGCCATCGCGGACCGCGGGTATGTTCTCGAGACCGGCAGGATCCTCCTTGAGGAGAACGCGGAGGATCTGCTCTCTAACCGCGATGTGCAGCGGGCTTATCTCGGCCGTGACCTGGATGCTGAAATAAAGATATGATACGCTCAATGCGCAATACCCAATACGGAAGGATGCTGCAGAGATCGATGGATTTCGATATTCGGACTGAGGGGTCACGAGCAGGAGGGAGCTATGTACTGGGAACCTGAAAAAGAATGCATGGATAGGGAAGAGTTGAAGCAGCTCCAGCTTGAGCAGCTCCAGGCAACGCTGTCGCGGGTCTACATGCATGTGCCGTTCTACCGGAAGAAGTTTGACGAGCTGGGCATCGACCCTGATGAGTTCCGGTCCCTCGACGATCTGAGAAGGCTTCCATTCACGACCAAGAGCGACCTGCAGGACAACTATCCCTACGGGCTTTTCGCCGTCCCCTTGAGGGAGGTAGTCAGGATCCATGCGTCGTCAGGCATATCCACGGTTGTCGGCTACACGAAGAACGACATAAAGACCTGGTCGAATCTGGTGGCACGCGTGCTGACAGCCGGTGGCGTCACCAAGGATGACGTGGTGCAGATAGCCTACAGCTACAGCCTCCTGACCGGCGGCTTTGGCCTCCATTACGGGGCCGAGCGTATCGGTGCCTCGGTCATCCCGATCTCGAGCGGGAACACCGCCCGCCAGATCAAGATCATGCTGGACTTCAAGACCACAGCGCTGGTCTGCACGCCAAGCTATGCCATGCTCATCGCCGACACCATCCAAAAGCGGGGGATCAATATCAACGCTTTATCTCTCAAGTATGGCCTCTTCGGCGCAGAGCCCTGGTCAGAGAAGATGCGTCAGGAAATCCAGGAGAAACTCGGAATCGTCGCCACCGACAACTACGGTCTGAGCGAGGTGATGGGGCCGGGCATTGCCTGCGAATGCCTTGAGCAGGTCGGCCTCCATATCAACGATGACCATTTCCTGGTCGAGATCATCAATCCCGAGACGCTAGAGCCTGTGCGCATGGGCGAGACCGGCGAGCTCGTGATCACGACGCTCACCAAGGAAGCCTTCCCGGTTATCAGGTTCAGGACGCGGGACCTTACGCGACTCAATCCTGAGCCATGCCCGTGCGGCAGGGAGACCATGCGGATGGCACGCGTCATGGGCAGGACCGACGATATGCTCATCATCAAGGGCGTCAATGTCTTCCCGTCCCAGATCGAGGCCGTGCTCCTCGACATCGAGGGCCCAGAACCGCATTACCAGATCGTAGTTGACCGGAAAGGCGCACTCGATGATCTGACCGTCCTGGTCGAGGCCGCTGAGTCCGAATTCTTTGACGAGATCAAGAAGCAGCACGAGCGGATCGAGACGATCAAGAAAAGGCTCTCGTCAGAGCTCGGCCTATCGGTCAACGTGAAGCTGGTCGAAAAGAAATCCCTGGAGCGCACCGAGGGCAAGCGGGTCATTGACAAGCGGAAAATCTAGGCGCGCGAACTTTAGCGGCCGAAGCAGCAGGCGAAAAAAATCAAACCCCTGAATCTTCAGGGGGCTTTAGAATCCACGGGAAGCCCTGCACGGCCAGTCTCTCCGGCCGTGCAGGGCCTCCCGTGGATTCTAGACCATCCA
>CAYGXB010000165.1:0-7178 GCA_964353605.1 uncultured Bacteriovoracaceae bacterium | reverse complement strand
TTGAGTGTCCTTATCGATCTGAAGAATCTCCATGGAGACCTCGGATTTCCACTGTCGTCCCTCATAGAATACGAGGAAGAGGAATAGTGTATATCTTTGATGCGGGCAGATGGAATTTTTGTCTTCACATTGACACACAAGGTTGTGAGATTATATTGTACGTAAAGGAATAGCCGAAAAAGGAGGTGCAGCATGAAAAAGGTATATGCAGTATGGCTTCCTTTGCTGGTCATGTTGGGTATCCTTTCCGTCGTCGGTTTCTATGCCTGTAGTGGTGGCGGAGGAGGAGCAGCGGATGTTTCCGCCGAGCAAAGGTATGGCACGGTCGGGATCCTCATGGCGGATGATCCAACCGATGTTTATAACCATATCTGGATAACGCTGACCGATATCACGCTCGTTCCGGCGCAGGCAGACGGGAAAGAGGTCGTCATTTTCCAATCCGATGGGTATAAGCTGGATCTACTCTCTCTCAGGGACGAGGATTTTCTGCTCACCTTGCATGATAGAATCCCGGCTGGCGCCTATGAGAAAATCCGGCTCGGGGTATCGGACATTAAAACCGAAGGTGGCCCGTGCGATTACCTGGAGGTCAAGCTCCCGAGCGACAAGATCGATTTTGAGCCCGAGGGGGGATTTGTGGTCGAGCCGGATGAAACCATTTACCTCAAGCTCGACATTGACGCCAACAAGTCCGTGAACATCCATACAGCCGGAAATTCAGGCAAGTGCATATTCCGACCGGTGGTCTTCGTCGATATCATCAAGGGCGAGCCCATCTGCTTCTGGCGGCATGCCTTCCGGGGGACCATTGTCGCCGTCTTGGATACTGATCTTGACGGGTTAACCGACGGCTTCGTCCTGGAGCGCGATAACACCTGCCTTGGTACGCTCGAGGTCAAGCTGGCTGAAGACACGGTCATCTTCAACGAGAATGGCGAGTTTGTCGGTCCAGAGGCGCTTGCCATAGATCAGGATGTCACCGTCAGAGGCGTCATGGATCCGGAAGGGTTCCTGTGGGCCAAGGCAGTCATACTCGGACAGACCCTTGTCCTTAAAGGGAGTGTGGATGGAGAAGTTATGGATGCCGAGGGTGGATACCATACCTTCAGCCTGCAACCTGATCTCGGAGAAGAGTTCGTCGGACCGGTGAAGGTGATCGTATATGATCAGACCCTGATCCGTTCCGGTTGCGATACCCAGGAGACACTGGAGGACATCATTATCGGCTTACAGGTCGTTGTGGCAGGCAAGTATGACACCCAGGAAGAAGCGCTTAAGTCCGTGGGTATTCTGCTGCTGATAGGACAATAGATGCATTGATATTCTTGGCGCACCGTCGCCCTTATCCTGGTTCCATGACGGTGCGCCTGTAACGGATGGCGCTGGCAATGGTCACCTGATCCAGGTACTTGAGCTCACCCCCCACGGGTATGCCTGAGGCGAGCCTGCTAATGCACATCCTCAAGCCCGCATCGCAGATCATCTTGTGAATGTATTGGGCGGTGATGTCGCCTTCCACGGAAGGGCTCAAGGCAACCACAATCTCTTTCACCGTGGGTCTTATCCGCTGCAAAAGCTCCTGGAGCTTGATGTCATACGGCCCGATGCCGTTGATGGGCGAGATCAGGCCGTGGAGGACATGGTAGAGGCCCTTGAACTCGTTGGCTGATTCGAGGGCCAGGATATCGCTGGGCTCTTCGATCACGCAGATAATGGATGCATCCCGCGACGGGTTAGTGCATATGGTGCACCGTACCTGATCGGTGAGGTTGAAGCACTCGGGACAGAGTTGTATCTGTTTTATCCCTTCTAATGCAGCAGCTAGGCCTTCCTTCAGTCCCCGCTTGTCACCGAGGATATAGAGCGCAAGGCGGGTGGCCGTTTTTTCGCCGATGCCCGGAAGCCGCTTGAGCTCCTTGATGAGATGCCGTAAGGGCTTGGGGTATGGGTCCATGTCAGATCAGATCGATTGGCAGGGGTAGTCCCCCGGTCAGCTTGCGCATCTCTTCCGCCGCGAGCTCCCTGGACTTCTTCAATCCCTGGTTCACGGCGGCCAGGATCAGATCCTCAAGCATGGGTATGTCCCGGCTGTCCACGCAGATGGGGTCGAGCCTGATATTCTTGAGCTCCTGGCGGCCATTGACGGTAACCGTGACCATGCCGCCGCCCGACTCGGCGGTCACCGTCCTTTTCGCGAGCTCCTCCTGGATCTCCTTTATCTGCGTCTGAAGGTTCTGCGCCTGCTTGAGGAGGGTGTTGAGATCGAATTCCATGGCCCCCTTTAAACCTGAAAAACCCCACCCTGTCAAGTAGCGGCAGAGTGCATGGCTGGGATTTGCGATGTCCGCAAAGGATGGCAGATGGAATGTCCAGTTGGGGAGGAATCATAGGGCTTGACTTATGCTTCCTGAATCCATAAGAGATCCTCTAGGGAGGCACTCCATATGCAAGGGTTTTTAACGCTTATCCTCATACTCGGTGCATGGTTTATCCTCAACCGATTCATTCTGCCGAAATTCGGCATCCGGACCTGAATGTCTCCTGCGTGCAGGATCGAGGATCGATCCCATAAATCCGATCAGAACGTCGGATAAAGGCATCCACAAGAGTATCCTATGGGTAGCTAGTTTTTTTAGTCTGTAGCCAGCCGCTAACCACGGCACACTGCGGCCAGATAACGTACTGATAACCCTGTTCTTGCCAAGACAAATGCATGGCGCGAGATAAAGAATAATTACGATGACGTGTATTGAGGATGGCATGGCATCGGAAAGCGAGTCTGACGTGACATGCGCCCAATGATTCATGGAAATCCCGGGGATGTTGCATGCTTAACGACAAAGGTGGTACAGTGCTTGAGTTCACCCGCCAATCGGGATATGACTGACAACTGATATCCCTTTAATAGTGTGCTGATAGGCCGGCAATGATGATGATAAAGAAAGCGTTATTCGTCATGATCCTCTCAGGCATGAGTCTTTTCCTCTCGGCTTCAGATCTTCTCGCCCTTGAATATGCGATTATCCCAGTGCATCCAGCTATGATTACACCCTTTATCTTGCTGCTCCTCGCCATTGCTTTCATGCCGTTGATCAATGGCGGTTGGTGGGAAAAGAACTATCCCCTTGTCTCCCTTGTCCTGGGGGTATTCCCCTTGGTTTACTATTTTCTTATCCTTAAAAACGGACCGCGGATGATGAGCACAGCTTTTGAATACTTCAGCTTTATCGCCTTGATTGGTTCGCTCTTTGTGGTTTCCGGAGGGATCCATATCAGGCTAAAGGGACGGGCAACGGCGAAGGCCAACGTTATCCTCCTGGCAATCGGCGCCGTGTTTTCAAATCTCCTCGGTACGACCGGTGCGTCCATGGTTCTCATCAGGCCCTACATCAGGGTCAATAGGTATAGGATTTCGGGTTACCATATCGTGTTTTTCATCTTCATCGTTTCAAACATCGGGGGGTTTCTGACTCCGATCGGTGATCCGCCGCTTTTCCTGGGATATCTCAAGGGTATTCCGTTCTTCTGGGTTATCACCCGTGTCTGGCTGATCTGGCTCATGGCCGTCTCCATTGTCCTCCTGATCTTCTATATCATCGATGCTTACAATTACAGAAAGATCCCCGATGCCATGGAACATGAGATTGAGGAAGCGGGCGAACATGCCGTTGTTGAAGGGCTACACAACACAATCTTTCTCCTGATGATCATCGGCGCTGTCTTCTTGCAGGAGCCTGTGCGCGAGATTGTCATGATCGGTGCCGCTACGGCAAGTTATTTCACGACAAGCAGAGCGATCCATGCGGGGAACCAATTCAATTTCATGCCTATAAAAGAGGTGGCCATCCTCTTCGCCGCTATCTTTGCCACGATGGTTCCCGCACTGGACTGGCTCGAGTTGAACGCAGGCAGTCTGGGCATCACGAAACCGGCCCACTTCTACTGGTGTTCAGGACTATTGTCATGCATCCTCGACAATGCACCCACTTACCTCAATTTCTTGAGCGCTGCCTTCGGCCTTCACGGATTAAGCCTTGATAACCACCTGCATATGCAGGCCATGCTCGGAAACCTACCGTCTCCAGTGCTCACCAAACTGCATTTGTTGCATGCTTCCCCCCTGCAACCTCTGACGTCACAATCCTGGAAATACATCCAGGCCATATCTGCAGGGGCCGTGTTGTTCGGGGCAGGGACATACATTGGAAACGGGCCGAACTTTATGGTCAAATCAATTGCTGAACATAACCATGTGAAGGTGCCAAGCTTCATGGGGTATATTATATACTACTCACTCCCCATATTGGGGCCTACATTTATAGGTATCTGGTACATCTTCTTCAGATAAGCATATGACAACTGACGGGATAAAATTATTGCAGGTTGGAAGCATGGAAACGCGGGTGATTGGCAATGCTCAGGATGGCTCTAGCGAATGGTCTGCAAGAAGGTCCTCAGATTGACCTTCTTGTTCTTTATCCCGAGCTTTGCCCGCAGGTTTTCCCGGTGGAATTCGACGGTCCGGGGGGAGAGATTGAGGATCTCGGCTATTTCCTTGATAACCATCCCTTCCTTGATCAGATTCGCTATCCGGATCTCGGTCGGGGTCAGGCTCAGGAATTTGTTGGAGAGATCGCGGATGAAAGGGGAGATGATATTGTTCAGATTGGACTCCATCATCTCTAGATAAACCCTTTGCCTGGCGTCCAGCGGGCCCTTCTCGATCCATCGCAAATAAGGAATCACCAGGTCTTTTAAGTTGTTCAGGATCTTATCCTCGAGTTCCGCCCTGTCCTCCTCCCTCCTCTTCAAGAGGACCCGCAGCGCCGTATTCACCTCCTCCAGGTTCTCGGTGCGTTCCCGGACCTTTTTTTCCAGCTCATCGTAGACCTTCTTCAGCTCTTCCTCAGCATGCTTCTGTTTGCTGATATCCCGCACATTGCCGACGATGGTTACCGGTTCGTTATCGTTCTCGAACAGGATGGTTCTCGAATCGCTCACCCAGCGATATCCCAGGGTTTTATGACGTATCCTATACTCACCCGTGGACGGCATATCACTGAGCGACTTGGGGTTCGTCAGGAAGAAGTGTCCTTTTATCCGCTGGTAATCATCGGGATGGATGATGGATTTTGATCTTTCCAATCCCAGGGTGATCAGTTCTTGCGGGGTATACCCGAGCAAGCGCTCCGACGAGGGGCTCACATAATCGTATGTGCCGGACCGCAAATTCAAGCAATAGATGACATCGAAAGAGTTATCGAGGATGCTGAACCATTCTTCGCTCTCCCTGAGCCTGCGGCTGCTGGGTTCCTGGTGGAATCTCTGCTTCGCCCTGCCCAGATCTTCGACGATCGACCTGAGGAGTTCCTTGATCTGATCCATGGATTGGATGAGCGCCTGCCCTTTCGTTTTGAGGGCAGCAATATCCTTTGAAGATCCTGGGCTCTTATAGGCCATCCGCTGTTCTTGGGGCATATCCTTATCCTCCGGCATACCCATTATACGGGATTTTTACCCGTACTGTATACGTACTATTCCAGTCTTGTCATCTGGAAAACAGGCAATTATCATGTTATCATAACATTATTAACATCATATGTTTTGGAGTTGAAGTAAAATCCAGTTTTTATAACGAAAAAGAGGGGGAAAATCGGCATCGAGGAACACCAGATCTTTTCCTTGCGAGGAAGGTCGCAGCAATTCTCTGTTAGGCATAGGTGGGAGATCTGTCCGTAATTCCTGCTATTCACCCACAGGGACGGAGTCTATCGGGGAATGGGCATTCGCCGTCCCTCAAGACGGGAAATCGATATGAACAGGGTCCTGGAAACGATACAGAACATACGGGTTGTACCGGTTGTCGCCATGCAGGATGCCGGGGATGCCGGGCGCCTGGCGCAAGCTCTCATTGACGGCAACCTTCCCTGTGTGGAAGTAACCTTCCGGACCGCCGCCGCTGAGGATTCCATGCGCGCGCTGGCACAACGCGGTGATATCCTCGTGGGTGCGGGAACCGTGCTCACCGTTGACCAGGTCAAACGGGCGCTGAATGCCGGTGCACAATTCATCGTCTCACCCGGCATGCATGCGAAGGTCGTTCAATACTGCCTGGAGCATGACATCACGGTAACGCCGGGCATCTGCACCCCATCGGATATCATGCTGGCGCTCGATTTCGGGCTAAGCGTGGTGAAGTTTTTCCCGGCTGAAGCGTTTGGAGGCCTCAATACCCTGAAGGCCCTCGGTGCACCCTTCACCACGGTGAAGTTTATTCCGACGGGCGGGATTAGTCCCAGGAACCTCACGGAATACCTTGCATATCCACAGGTGTTCGCCTGTGGAGGGACCTGGATCGCCTCATCCGAGCTTTTAGCGAGCGGTAGGTTTGATGATATCGCGCGGCTGGCGCGCGAGGCGGTGGAGATCGCCGCCAAGGTGGATAAAAAGACATAGGTGCGGTCCGCCATGTCGATGTCATGCTTGGCAACGAGGAGGACTTCATAGCCTGTCTGGGATTTGGGGTGGAAGGAGTCGACGAGAACCTCTCGGCCCTCGGCATGGAGAATTATAAAAAGATGATTCAGCAGGTGATCGTTGCATTCCCCAACATCAAGGTAGCCGCCACCACCTTAAGAACGGTGAAGAGCGCCACGATCAATGACTGGGGCGCCGTCTGCTGGGCACTCGGACAATTCTATGCAGCGCCTTTGCGGGAGAACCTTGAGATCCTGGACCGGGTGGGCGGCGGCGACAGATTCGCTTCCGGCCTCATCTACGGCTTCCTGACCTCCGGCGATCCGCAGGAGGCGGTCGATTACGGTGCGGCCCACGGGGCCCTTGCCATGACCACGCCCGGCGATACCACTATGGCCACGCTCGATGAGGTAAAAAAGATCATGGCTGGCCGGAGCGCCAGGGTAGAGAGGTGATTGTATGGATGCTCATTATCTCATAGGGGTAGCCCTTGCCATCCTGTCCGGTGTCCTGAATCAATATGGGCAGTTGCTCCAGAAGAAGGCAGTAAACGAAATCCCGCCGGAGGTGCGGGAGCAGCGCTTCATGCGCACGCTCATTAGACACCCCGCCTGGATCACCGGCATGGTGCTCGCCATTGGCTTTGGTTCCGTCGCCTTTATGTTCGCCCAGGGCATGATCGGCCCCGCTTTGGTTCC
>CAYGXB010000164.1:0-7180 GCA_964353605.1 uncultured Bacteriovoracaceae bacterium | reverse complement strand
CGTGCTCGGTATGTTCTGTTCCGCTGCCTATGGCCCGGCAAAGATCTGGCCAAGGGAACGCTTTATCGAGCTGGCCAAAGGCTTCCGACGGGAAAAGGGAGGGTCGGTGGTCCTGTTCGGATCGGTAGGTGACAGGGAGCGGAATGCGGCGATCGTGCATGCTGTAGGGAAAGGCGTCTACGATCTCGCCGGCAAGACGAACCTATTGGAGACCGCGGCTGTCATGGAGTCATGCCAGGCAGTTGTTGCCAACGATTCCGGACCGATGCATCTGGCAGCCGCTACCGGTGTGAAGACCATGGGGATATTCGGTTCAACCGACCCGCAAAGAACCTCACCAAGAGGGAAACAAGCTAAGTACATCTACAAGGGATTTACATGCTCTCCGTGCATGGCGAGGACATGCCGATACGGAAGCTATGCCTGCCTCAGCGCCATAACTCCGGAAGAGGTGTTACGGGAGATCCTGTGAAGATATCCGTGTGTATGATCACCTTCAATAATGCCAGGACCGTCGCACAGGCGCTCGAGTGCGTCAAGAGCTGGGCGGATGAGATCATCGTCGTGGACTCGTTCAGCCGCGATGCCACCCCCGAGATCGCCAAACGGTATACAAAGAACTTCGAGCAGCGGGAGTGGCCGGGATTCAGGGATCAGTACAATTACTGCATCGGCAAGGCAGCCAACGAATGGGTGATCTTCATCGATGCGGATGAAGTCATCCCTCCCGAGCTTGCCCGCGAGATACAGGAGCGCCTAAATCACGATGGGGGCCAGTACGATGGTTACATCGCACACCGGCGCACGTTCTACCTCGGACGCTGGATCATGCACGGGGGGTGGGTCCCGGATTATGAAATCCGGCTGTTCAGGAAGTCGAAGGGCGCGTTCGAGGGAGCCCTGCATGCGAATGTCAAGGTGAAGGGCAGGGTGGGGGAGCTCCGGCGCTTTTACGAGCACTACAATTACCGGGATATCGCCGATCAGATCAATACCATCAACCGGTATTCAGAGGCAGCGGCCATGGACATGCTTAAAGATGGCAAGCGCTTTAGCTTCCTTGATCTCTTGTTGCGGCCGCCCATCCGGTTCGTCAAGGAATACCTCTTCAAGAGAGGGTTCCTGGACGGCATGCCCGGTCTTGTGATCGCTGTCTCCACCATGTATTATGTGTTCATGAAATACGCCAAGCTCTGGGAACTCGCAAAAGGGCTGAAGGGGAAGACCGATGGATCATAAGTCGTTCTACCGGGGGAAGCATGTCCTCGTTACGGGAGGTCTCGGTTTTGTAGGGTCAAACCTCTCGATCGAGCTTGTCAGGCTCGGCGCGCATGTTTCCGTTATAGATAACATGCTGCCCCGGCAGGGCGGCAATCTCTTCAACCTCGAGCCGGTAAAGGACAGGGTGAGGGTGAACTACAGCGATGTGCGGAACCAGCTCTCCATGAATCATCTCGTCAAGGGTCAGGATCTGATCTTCCACCTCGCAGGCCAGGTGAACCACGTGGATTCCATGCGTAATCCCATCCAGGATCTCGAGATCAATTGCCACGGCACGCTCACGCTCATGCAGGCCTTGCGGCACCATAACCGGGACGCCGTTGTGGTTTATTCGGGGACGCGGGGAGAATACGGATCGAGCGTGAAACTCCCCGTGAATGAAGACCATCCGACGAATCCGAAGGGGCTCTATGCCGTGACGAATCTGGCGGCCGAAAAGATGATTTTCGTCTATAACCAGGTCTTTCAGATACCCACCGTCTGTCTGCGCATCACGAACACCTATGGACCACGGCACCAGATGATGCACGACGAATATGGGGTCTTCAACTGGTTCATCAAGAAGGCCCTCGATAATGCACCGTTGCCGGTGTTCGGCGACGGCACGATCATCAGGGATTTCCTCTATATCGATGACCTCGTGGAGTGCATGCTCATGACGGCCTGCACGCCAGGGGCGATCGGCGAGGTGTTTAATGTAGGCTCGGGCGTACCCGTTACATTTCGGGATCTGGCAGAGAAGATTGTGCACATTGCAGACTCGGGGAGCTACACGTTCACCGAGTTCACCAAGGAGCGGGCCGAGGTGGAACCGGGAGATTATTGGGCGGACATCACGAAGATCGGACGCGTGGTGGGCTGGGAGCCGAAGATATCTCTGGAAGAGGGCATCCGGAGGACCATTGCGTTTTATCGGCAGTACCGGCAGTACTACTGGCTTGAGGACAAGAAGCCGGAAGATATAGATGTCGTTATTTGACATGAATTCTTATAATCCCCTCGACCCACCTTGAGATCAAGAGGGGGGATCGGGAACATTGAAAAACTGGCAAGCGAGAAAAAATGTCGATCAGGTTCTTTGATTTCGCGCGGGAGATTGCGGCCATCGGCGACGAGATGCGCACCACCCTGGACCGGGTGCTCGGTTCGGGCAGGTACATCCTCGGCGATGAGGTCGCCACCTTTGAAAATGCCTTTGCAGATCTCTGCGCATGCTCTTTCGCCGTGGGGGTTGCCTCCGGGACGGATGCGCTGTTCCTGACCTTGAAGGCTTACGGGATCGGCCAAGGCGATGAGGTGATCACGGTTGCCCACACCTTCGCGGCAAGCGCGTTGGCCATAGCCTATACGGGAGCGACGCCGGTCTTCGTGGACATTGGAGATATGTCCCACCTCATTGATCCTGCCTGCCTGGAGGCGGCCGTTACGAAGAAGACCAAGGCCCTCATTCCCGTGCATCTCTATGGACAGTGCGCGGATATGGATAGGATCATGGATATCGCACATGCACGGGGCCTCGTTGTGGTCGAGGATGCCTGCCAGGCGCACGGGGCCAGGTACAAAGGAAGGCCGGCAGGTTCCCTGGGCCATGCGGCAGCATTCAGCTTCTATCCCACCAAAAACCTCGGGGCCTACGGCGACGCAGGGATGATCACAACCAACGATGCGGAGTTGTGCAAGCGGCTGAGGCTGCTGAGGAATTATGGCCAGACTGACCGGTATCATCATGTGATCAGAGGTTACAACTCACGCCTTGATGAGATGCAGGCGGCCATCCTGAAGGCGAAGTTGCCCTATCTCGAGCAGTGGATCATGAGGAGGCAGGAGATCGCCCGGCAGTATGGAGAAGGACTGCGCAAGATCGAACTCATACGACCTTGCCTGGCCGAGGGATCGACCCATGTGTACTATCTCTATGTCCTTGCCGTAGAAGACCGGGATGCATTGCAGACCTGTCTTGAGGAGAAGGGGATTGAAACCCTCATCCATTATCCGGTCCCCCTGCATCGGCAGAAGGCGTTTGGCAACGCAAGGGTCTCAGGCGTGTTGAAAAACACCCAACGCAGGGTGGGACAAATCCTCAGTCTGCCCATGTATCCCTGGCTTAGGGATGATGAGGTGGGATATATCATTGAAGCAATAAAAGGATATTACCGGTAGGGGAGGCCGGCCTCGTGCGGACGACCCTATATTCCACCCACTTGCCGCTGCGGGCGGTAGAGAGGGTCGGGAGAGGAAGTATTTTTGCAAGTTTGCATTGCCATCGAGAAGTTCGATCCGACGGTTGGCGGGGCGGAACGGTACTGCTGGGACCTTGCGCACTACCTTGCCGAAAGGGGTCATGCTCTCGATATCATATGCATGCATGCACAAAAACCAGAGATTGATGCCATACATGTCAACCTTATCCAACCCGTCCGGTTCCCACAGGCCCTGCGGCATTTGAGCTTTGCAATCCTTCAGTATCTCAAGGCGCAAGAGATGCCCGCGCATATCCATTTTTGCGTCGGCAACGCGTTTTTCATGCACATCTATCAGCCGCATGGCGGTCTTCACAAGGCGTGGTTTGTCAGGGAGAACCTGCGGTATAGAGGGGTTGTGAGACCATGCATGCATCTTATCAAGCGGCTCAGCCCAAAGGACATGGTCCAGCGGGGTATGGAGTGGTGGGTTTTCCGGATGACACAGCCCGCGGTAATCGCCATATCCAGGATGGTGGCAGATGATATCCGGTCTGCATTTTCCTATCCGGCAGCCAAGATCCATCTCGTGCCGAACGGTATTGACACGGGCAGGTTTTCGCCCGCAAAGCGGAGCAAAAGGGCCGAGATCAGGGCGCGTTTCGGGCTCAAGGACGATGAATTCGTCTTTGTTTTCGTCGCCAACAATTTTCCCCTCAAGGGGTATTATGTGCTCATCGATGCCTGCCTCTCCATGGACTACATTCCATTCAAGGTGCTCGTCATCGGAGAGCCTGATTGCTGGGCGAGATCAGAGGCAAGGCTCTTATCCGATACCATCGTCTTTGGAGGAAGGGTGCATGATCTCGAATATATCTATCCTGCATGCGACTGCCTCGTGCATCCCACCTACTATGATGCCTGTTCTCTCGTGGTCATAGAGGCGCTTGCCTCTGGCATACCGGTGATCACGACCGATACGAACGGGGCGAGCATGTTCGTTGGGGAGAATGGCCGCATCATCCCTCCGCATGCTCCGGTATCCCTTGCCAACGCCATGCGGGAGATGCATTCAAAGACCCGCAAGGGCATGGAGCAACGCGCCTTTTTACCAGAAAGTGATTTTCGGGACAGTTCAGAGGTGTTTGCAGAGATCGAGGCGCTCATGGAAGGGATGCGGGGCACATGAGGGTATTGGTCCTGATCCAGGGTTCCCAGGTGGCTGCGAGCCGGTACAGGATACTTCAGTACATTCCCTACCTCGAAGCGCAGGGTCTGCATTGCGATGTCAGGGAGTTTCCCGCTACCATGAAACACTATATCCGCCTGTATGCCATGCTCAAGGATTATGATTGCGTCTTCGTGCAGAGGAAACGTTTTCACTTCCCCTTCCTCAAGCTGTTCAGGGGTCGCACGAAGAGGGTTGTCTACGACCTCGATGATGCCGTGATGTACAGGAATTCCCTAGCCGGGAACCCGCATTCCAGAACCCGGCAGAAGCGGTTCGAGAAGATGGTTAAGGCCAGCGACTGCGTGATAGCGGGGAACTCGTTCCTGATGGAAAGGACCCTCCCGTATCAAGAACAGGTGTATATCATCCCGACATCCATACCTCTATTCCAGTATAGCCTCAAGGACTACGCTCTGAAGAAGGAGAGCGTGACCATCGGATGGATAGGCGATCACGGGAGCATCCACTATCTGGAAGGGCTTAGGCGCATCTTTGATGAGGTGGGGAAGCGGTATCCGGGCAGAGTCGAGCTCAAGATAATCTGCGATGTCTTCTTCGACTGCGACCATATCCCTGTCCGGAAGACCATATGGTCATCGGAGAACGAGGTCGAGGAATTGCAGGATTGCGATATCGGGGTGATGCCGCTCAAGGATGATGCCTGGTCATGGGGAAAGTGTGGACTGAAGATCCTCCAGTATTATGGCGTCGGGATTCCGGCCGTATGCACGCCGGTCGGTGTGAACAGGGATGTCGTGAGACACGGGGTCACGGGATACTGGGCCATGAACGATGTGGAATGGATCCAGGCGCTCTCATCCCTGATTGAAGATGAAGCACTGCGCAGGGATATGGGTTTCGCTGGCCGGAAAGTTTTTGAGGAGGGGTATACCCTGGAAACAAATGCTCCTAAGCTGTTGGGCATTCTGAAAGGATCGGCGGAGCAGAGAGGGTAATCACGAGCACCTTTTCCTTGACTCACTTTCTCAATTTTTACACTTGGAAGTAGCATAGATTTCGAGGAGGTTTGTCTTGGTGCAATTTTCAGCACAGGCCCTTTCCATGATACAAGATTCGTCGCGGATGACAAATTATTCCCTCCGGGCACTCACCATCCTTCGTGACCCATCCGCGTTCAAGTGGTAGGTGATCCCCTTGCTGCTGGTCGTGATCTCTGTCTATCAGGTGCAGATATCCAAGAAGAACTGGAGTGTGGTCCTGGGTGGGCTGGCCCTGTGGGAATGCGACTGGTTCAACGAGATTTGGAACGGCCTCGTGTTTTACTTCACCCAGTTTGCCCCGGTCTGGGATGCACCGTGGGGCGATACAGCCTATCTGATTCTCATCGGGCTTAATATCGAGATCCGCTTCATGTTTGCCAGCATGGGTGTGGCAGCTACACTGGCGTTGCCTGAGGACTGGAAGATAAAGATCCTCGGCGTCCCGAAACATACTGGATTTCATCCAAACTATGAGGATGTGATTTGCGCTAGGTTGTACAAACAAATTGAGATAAGGAACGGTTTATGGAGTTCGTTACCAATGCGCATACGCATCTCGAGCTGACGGGCTTACGGCACCTGTGCCCGAGAGAACCAATGCGCTTTGAATACTGGATGATCAGGCTGGCCAGGCATATTAGGCAGAAGCCGGAATCCGTAGAGCAGGGGATCGCTGACGGCATTGCCATGCTCAAGAGGACCGGGACGACGCATGTGGGAGACATCACTGCTACATGGCGGAGCGTGGACCCGCTCCTGAAGAGCGGCCTAAAAGGTGTCGTCTATCTCGAGGTACTTGGCTTGGCCAGGGATAAGGCGTTACAACGGCTGGAAAAAGCCCAGCGGGCCATCAGACGGTACAGGTCGCGTTCGGACTATGGCCCGCTGCAGATTGGCCTTTCTATCCACGCGCCATACTCCTGCCATCCGGATCTCTTCCGTGAAGGTGCCACCTGGTGCCGGTCCGAGGGGATACCGCTCTGCGTTCACGTGGCCGAATCGCCGATGGAAAGGGAGCTCTTCCTGCACGGCAGCCTGATGTCGGTCAGCTGGCCTCTGCGGGTCATTGCCTGGCTGCTGGGCATCAGGCCTGCAGCCATGCCACACATAACCCCTATGGCTTACCTGGGATCACTCGGGGTGCTCTATGCAAAGCCGATCCTCGTCCATACCGTCCAGGTCGATGACCAGGACATTGCCCTGATCAGGGCATCCGGCTCGTCCGTTATCCATTGCCCCCGGTCGAATCATAACCTGTCCTGCGGCCGCATGCCGATCGAGCGCTACCTGGCAGCGGGTGTGAATGTCTATCTCGGCACGGACAGCCTCGCAAGCAGCCCCAGCCTCGATGTGCGGGACGATGCCGAGTTCGCAAAAAATCTCCATGGAGGCCTCGTGGCTCAGGAAACCATCACCGGACTTGTACACAAGGCCCTGGAGGGGTGACATCCGCCGAGTGCAGAGCGTCCTACCCCTTCAGGATCGTC
>CAYGXB010000163.1:0-7207 GCA_964353605.1 uncultured Bacteriovoracaceae bacterium | reverse complement strand
GCGGAGGCGGAATTGGAGCGCATGCTGGGGAGAGAGAATCTGAAACGGTTCCGGGTCATCTCGCACGATTGCCGGGACCCCTCGCACCTGGTCCGAGTCGGGTCATCGGCGGATGGAGGGATATGTCATCTGAACCGGATTTACTGCGAGGCGGACATACGCCTCTGCACCGGGTTCATCGAACCCCACTTCTTTGCCGGTTTTTCGGGCGGGGGGAAGGCCATCGTCCCCGGTATCGCCGGTTTGGATACCATCTGCCATGCGCACCGCGCAGAGCTGATCGCCCACCCGGATACGACCTGGGGCAATATCGACGCCAACCCCCTCCAGAAACTCATCCGCGAGATGGTTTGCCTGTGCCCGCCGGATTACATCGTCAATGTCTCCCTGAACAATTGCAAGGAGATGACGGACATCTTCATCGGCGATCATATCGCAGCCCATGAGGAGGGGTGCAGGCATGTGCGCGAGGTGACGTGCGTGCCCGCAGCCCGGAAGTACCCCGTGGTCGTCACGAGCAACAGCGGATACCCGCTGGACATGAACTATTACCAGACCGTAAAAGGGTTATCCGCCGCCGCACGCATCACGGAGGACGGGGGCAGCATCATCATGGCGAGCGAATGCAGCCAGGGGATTCCTGCGGAGAGCGCCTTCGAGAAAATGCTCGCGCTTCCCACTCCCTCGGAGCGCTTGCTCGACGATATTCTCAAGGCCTCCCCAACCGAGGTTGACCAGTGGCAGGCGCAGGTGCTGCTCCAGATCATCGGCAGATACCGGGTGTATCTCTTTTCGGCGTTGAGCCGGACCCTGCAACCCATAACGAGGGTGGAGCACATCGATGATATCGGCGCGACCCTGCACGCGCTCAAAGAGGAGTCGCGCGCCGAGCGACTCTCCGTCGCCGTGCTGCCCATGGGTCCGATGACCATCCCGATGCTCTCTCCCCCATGAACCGGGGGCCGAGGTGAGATCTGAAGGATTGCAATTTTGCCGGAAAGAAACATGCGGCGACCGTCTGGTTCCCCCCTTGCGGCCAAGTGGGGGATGGAGATTTATTCATTTGATCTTTCTTGAGGCGCGTGCCACCACCATGTCCATGACCAAGCGGGTCAAGGCCGGGAACACTCTCTTATAGAAGTAAGAATTATTGGCCATATAGCCCGGGATGATCAGGAAATTCTTCTTCTGGATGCCCTTTAAGAGCGCATCGGCGGCCTTCTCCGCGCGCATGAGGCCCGTCATCTTGACCAGTGCCCGCGATTCGGGCGGTGAGGTCTTTAGCATGAGGTCAGTCATAGGGGTATCCACCTCCGGCGGGCAGAAGACAGAGACGTGGATATTATACCGTTTCAAATCCATGCGCAGGCACTCCGAGAACCCGACCAGGGCGAACTTCGAGGCCCCGTATGTGCTGTAGCCGAACAGCCCGATCAGGCCGATCATGGAAGACACGTTGACGATGTGCCCGCCCCGTGTTTTCATGAAGGGCACCAGGGCGGCGATCACGTTGCGCGTTCCATACAGGTTGGTGCGGATGACCTGGTCGAAGATGTCGTAGGTGACCTGTTCGAAGTAGTCGGCATGACCCATACCGGCGCTGTTTATGAGGATGTCGGGGACGCCGAATTCCTGCACGGCGCGCGCGATCTTCATCTCGACATCGGCATGATCGGATATATCCATGGACAAGGTATGGATGCTCTGTTCGGGTGAGATCCCGGCTGCCTCGATTTTCTTGCGTGCGGTTTGTAGCCGCTTTTCTTCCCTTCCGAAGATAGCCACATGCGCACCGCATGCCGCCAGCTTACAGGCGGTTTCCAGCCCGATGCCGCTCGATCCGCCGGTGATGCAGACATATTTATGTTTGAAATACTCCACGCCGACCTCCTCATCCCATACAGTAATAGGTGATGACATTCATACCCGCAGACCTTGCGCCTAGCCATCCGCACATGCCGTGCCCCTAGCAGCATAATCCACGCTTCGCAGCGCGCTGCGATACGCGACGTTCCCCCGTGATCATCGGATCCTTGGCCCACCTCAAGACCAAGGGGATGGTTGGCAGGTGGCCAAGCTTGGCACAATTCGCAGATCCGCGCTCGGCCCTCGGGGCTATGCGATCTTGCGCGTCTTTTTCTTCAGATGGCTCATGCGGCGGCGCAGGCGGTCGGAGAGTTTCCTGTCGCCGGCTTTCTGGGCGGCTTTTTTGGCGTCTCTGAGGTGCATGATCTTGGCCTTGAGTTCCGGCTTGGCAAGCTTGGTTTTCACACGCACATGCGGCTTTTTCTTCTTCTTGGGGGGCTCTTCCTCCCTGATGCCCTTGGCCTCCTTGATGAAGGCCACGAGCTCATCCTTGTGCATATCGTGGATCGCCTTGTCCAAGTGCTCATGAGGAATGGTCATTGCCATTTCCTTCAATTCGATGACGGTCATTTTTTCGAGCGGCTGCTCTTCCTTAAGATGACTCATCCTCTCTCCTCCTTATCGGGGGTTTGCTTTCAAGGGGGTAAACTCATCAGCTGCGCAGGTTTTATTGTACGCAAGCCGGGCAGGAATTACAACCCGTATTTCATGGAAAACCCTCCTCGTCCGCTGCATGTCCAGGTTCGCTTGTCCTTGTCCCCCAGACCCAATGCCATGGGGACGAGCGAACGGGGCGGGCTGTTTATGGCCTGGATGGAGAATGATTCGCTTTGGTATAAATCGTTCATCACCAGGAGCTTTAAAGATCCATTATGGCCTTGACGAACCTGAGCGATACCAACACTGGACAATGATCACGATGCCGTGTGGTGAGCATGATCGAGAGGGAGGGAAGAGCGAAACGCACCTAAAGTGGTCTTGAGAGGATGACGATAAGCACTTGAGGAGCTTACGGCTATGCGAAGGTACAATATCTCTGCCTCGATGCCCACGGCGGGCAGGTTTGAGCTCATCAAGGAAAATCCCACTTCAGGCTGCTGCCAGGAGAAGGAGTACTGGGCCGAGTGCTTCACCTGGGAGGATTTGAAGAAGGTGATCCCCTATCTCAGGTCCCGCGGCTGGAAACTCAACATCGAACCGGTTGAGGAGGACGACATCTACGGCAAGATGCATATCTATTCCTTCACCTATGGGATCAATCACGATATCCAGATCATGAACATGGCGGGGATCAACGTGATCATGGCGCGTGATATCGTGGCCCCCAAGGTGATCAGAGATTCTTTTAATCCCAGGTATTGACTTATTTTGTTTTGTCATTAATAATTTTATACAGTTAGAATAAAGGAGGTATATATGGGCACCCTGACAAAGAATGGCGTTATCGATGAAATCGTTTCGGGCACGGGGCTGTCTCGCAAAGAAGCTTCAGAGGCCATCGAGACCTTCATCGAGGTTATCAAGGATCAGCTGGGAAAGGGCGAGAGCGTTTCCATATCCGGATTCGGCAAATGGAAGGTAAGGGGCAAGAATGCCAGGAGGGGCCGCAACCCGCAGAGCGGCGATGAAATCACCATCACACCGCGCCGCGTGGTGACGTTCTCGCTCTCGAATGTTTTGCGGGCACGGCTGACGGAAAACAAGGGAAAGTAACGGATACTATCCTGGTAAAAGCTGTTTGGGCTGGAAAAACCGGAGCAGGCGGTGAGAAGTCCACCGCCTGCTCTTTTTTGGGCAGTATGCTGTGGCCGGTGTTTAATTCCCCGGCTCTATAGCCTCAGTGGGACACACATCCGCACAGGCACCACAGTCCGTACAGAGGTTGGGGTCGATGACATACTTATCGTCGCCTTCGCTGATAGCATTCACCGGGCATTCCTCCACGCAGGTTCCGCAAGAGATGCACTCATCCGTGATCTTATACGCCATAGCTATCCTCCTTTCTTAGTCACAAGCTGCTATAGGAAATAGGTTGAAAATGCAAGCGGATTTTTCGCATGCCAAGGCATAGGCGGAAGGCGGGAGGCAGAAGAGAAAGAGGCAAAACGCAAGCCCCCAAAGGCTTAAAAAAAGAGCTGTGATACGTCCCCTTAAACATGCCAGGCGATTCTATCCTTCTCTTTCACTTCTGCCTTCTTTCTTCTGTCGTCCTTGACCCTGAAGGGAGATGATTGTATGAGACGGAAAAGGAGGGAGAGCATGGAACACATTAACCTGGCGGATCAGCCGCCGCGGGAAATTGCCCCCGGATATAGAACGCGGTATGTCCATACGGACCATGTCACCATCCAATACTGCACCATCACCGCCGGTTCCCCCATGCCGGAGCATGCCCACCCCCATGAGCAGGTGAGCACGGTCATCCGGGGGCGCTTCGAGATGGTCGTGGATGGCAAGACTATGCTCCTCGAGGAAGGATCAGCGCTCGTTATTCCACCCCATATCAAGCATGCCGGGACCCCACTCACGGACTGCTACATCATCGATGTCTTCCATCCGCGCAGGGAGGATTTCATTGTCCGATGAGGTCCTCATCAGGGCTTTGAAGGATAGGTCGTATTTCTTCGACCACGGCATACGCTTTGCGTGCAGGCGGTGCGGCGCCTGCTGCAACGGAGAGCCCGGCGTCATCTATGTCCTGGAAGAGGAGATCGCAAGGATGGCAGGGTTCGTGGACATATCCCGGAAAATCTTCATCGAGCGATGTATGTACCCGTTTCAGGACAGCTACAGCATCCGGGAGGATGAGACCGGGAGGTGCATCTTCTACGAGAACGGGTGCGCCATCTATCCGGTGCGCCCTCTGCAATGCCGGACATTCCCCTTCTGGTTCCACAACCTCCGCTCCTTGCAAGCATGGCAGGGTGTAGCCAAAAAGTGTGCGGGCATCGGCACAGGCCACCTCTACACCAAGGAGGAGATCTTCGCAATTGCTCAAGCCTCTTTCTCTCTCTTCATAGCCATACAAGATCTCCTCGCTTAGGCTGTTTTTCCCTTCCAACTGTTCTCTTCCACCTTTGTTTTTGAGCTTGAGGAAATATAAAAACATTGCCCTTGAAATCACGCCCGGCATCATGTAGAAAGTGAGTATTCGCTCACTAGGCGAGGAAGGCCATGGCACGCGAGACATTTAAACGCATACCCCTTGAAAAACAGGAACTCATCCTGGATGTCGCCACCCGCGAATTCGGCGAGAACGGCTACCACAAGGCGAACGTTAACACCATCGCCGACAAGGCGGGCATATCCATCGGCGCCATGTACAAGTACTTTTCCAGCAAGGAGGAGCTCTTCTGTGAGACGCTCGAGATGGGCATCCGCATCCTCAACACCATGTTCTCGAGCATCAGCCATGCGCCTGGGGATCCGTTCGAAAAAGTCCGTGCCGTATTCGAAAATGTCCTGGCTTTTGCCCGCGAGAAACCCTATCCGCTCCAGATCTACATGATGTTGCTCTCATCGAATATGGATGAGTTCGCGAAAAGATACGCACACACCATCGAGGAGGTCGGCCATACCTTCTTCAAACAGATCATAAAAGATGGCATCCGGGACGGCTACATCGACGAAGATCTGGACATCGATACCGCTACGTTCTTTCTGGACAACCATCTCATGATGTTCACCTTCTCGCAGATCTCGCTCTATCTCAAAATCAGACAGGAGACCTTCCTTGAGGGCCGCATGAGCCCGGAGCGCGTCATCGATGAGACCGTCCGGGTCTGCAAGAGGATATTCGGGGCTTACCCCGTAGACAAAAAACAGCAAACCCGAAACTATAGGGAAAGGAGGTTGTAATGCCACTATCGCAAGAGGAAATCAAGGGATTGCAGAAAAAGGCGTGGGAGGTCAGGCGCAGCATCATCGAGATCACCTTCACCTGCGGAGGTTCGCATCTCGGAGGCTCTCTCTCCCAGACCGATGTGCTGGTAGCGCTCTACTACAAGTACCTGAAGATCGATCCAGCTCGGCCGGACTGGGAAGACCGCGATCGATTCATCCTGAGCAAGGGCCACGGCGGCATCGGCTGGGCGGCCATCCTTGGAGACAAGGGCTACTTCGACAAGGCGCTCCTCAAGAACTTCAACAAGACGGGCTCGCCCTTCGGCATGCATCTGGACAGCCTCAAGGTGCAAGGGTGCGACGCCTCTACCGGCTCACTCGGGCATGGCCTTGCCATCGCCACCGGACTCGCTTTCGGCGCCAGGCTGAAGAAGAAGGACTTCCGCACCTATTGCATGATGGGCGACGGCGAACTCTGCGAGGGGACGGTATGGGAGGCGGCCATCCTCGGTGCGCACCACAAGCTCGATAACCTCACGGCCTTCGTCGACCGCAACATGCTCATGATAGATGGTCCGACCGAGCAGATCTCCACCCTGGAGCCCCTCGATGGGAAGTTCAAGGCCTTCGGCTGGGAGACCATGAGCGTCGACGGCCACGACTTCGCCGCCATTGGGAGCGCCATCGAGAAGGCCTGGACCGTGAAGGGCAAGCCCACCGTCATCATCTGCAATACGGTCAAGGGCAAGGGCGTAGACCAAATGGAAGGGAAGCCTCAATGGCATTACGGTGGGGTCAATTCTGACCTGAGGGATCAGGCCCTGGCCTGCATCGACAGTCACTACAAGGGAATAAAGGGATAAGGAGGGTGTCATGGCAGAAGGTTTAGCATGGTCAATAAATGATGCTGACAAGCTTACACAGGCCGAAGTATACGGCGAGGTTTTATCCCAGCTTGGGGATAAATATCCGGATATCGTGGCCTTGACCGCGGATCTCGCGACTTCCACCAAGATCGGGCGCTTCGGGAAGAAGTACCCGGAGCGATTTATCAACGTCGGCATTGCCGAGAACTCCATGTTCGGACTCGCCGCCGGCCTCGCCCTGGCGGGCTTGAAACCGGTGGTCTCCACCTTTGCCGTCTTCACTGCCCTCAGAAGCGCCGAGCAGGTGCGGACGGATATCTGCTACCAGAACCTCAACGTCAAGATCATCTCCACCCATGCCGGCATTTCCTTTGGTCAGGCGGGCTCCACCCACCACTGCACCGAGGATCTGGCAGTCATGCGCTCGTTCGCCAACATGACCGTCATCGCCCCGGCGGATGGCATCGAGACCGGCAATGCCGTTGTCGCGGCCATGGAATGGCCCGGGCCCGTGTACATCCGCATCGGCCGCGGTTTCGAACCGCCGGTGAACAAGACCAAGGATTATGGCTACCAGATAGGCAAGGCCATCACCATGCGCGACGGCAAGGACTTCACCCTGATAGCCTGCG
>CAYGXB010000162.1:0-7216 GCA_964353605.1 uncultured Bacteriovoracaceae bacterium | reverse complement strand
GGTATATTATCCTTTTCCCCCTCTCCTGTATCCTCTCCCACCAGGGGAGAGGAAAATAAGGTAACCCCGCAGCAAGCTTAAGGGGAATCATTTGAATTGAAACCAGGCGACGGGCTTTCAAGGCTTTGTTTTCCTGTATGCAGGGTGACGCGTTGGACAATGGGGAGGGGGGAATTTCAGATGGGAAAACCTGTTGACTAATCATATCCTCCCCTATAATATATAATAGATAGAAAAAATATAAATCATGATTTTATTTTGCTCTTTTCGTCAAAAAAAGGGGGGAGGTCAGATATTTATAGGAGATAATGCAGATTTCATCCCCGCTCATATGTTAAGAATAAAGATCGGACCCGGTTGGTATCCGTTGGTTACCTGTTGGTTCCGACCGGCAGGGCAATCAGACTGGTAAGGAGGTAAGGCATGCGCGTAAAGGATTTCAGGAACAAGGCAGAGCTCCTGGATTACTTGGATGACAAGGCCATGGAGCTCAGGAAACAGGTCATCGATCTCTCCATGGTGAGCACCGGTGGGCATCTAGGCGGGGCCTTCTCCATGATGGATATCGTTGTGGCCCTCTACTACCATACCCTCAAGGTCGATCCGCACAATCCCACCTGGGCGGGAAGGGATCGTTTTGTGCTCTCCAAAGGACATGGGGCCATCGCCTATGTTCCGATCCTGGCCGACCTCGGTTTTTTCCCCAAGGAATGGCTTTCCACCTTCAACAAGCTCGATAGCCCGTTCGGAATGCATCCGGACATGCACAAGATCCCCGGGGTGGAAATGAGCACGGGTTCCCTCGGTCATGGACTTTCCATTGCCGTCGGGATGGCGCTCTCCGCCCGTCTGGACAAGCAGGATTCGAGGATCTTCGTGCTCATGGGGGATGGGGAGCTCAACGAAGGCATGGTCTGGGAAGCGGCGCAGGCGGGGAGCCATTTCAAGCTCGGCAATATCGTGGCCATCGTCGACCGCAACCGGTTCAGCCTGGACGGGCCCACCGAGGAGATCATGTCCATAGAACCGATCCGGGATCGCTGGGAGGCTTTTGGCTGGAAGGTGTACGATATCGATGGACACGACATGGAGGCCCTCGTGGACACCTTTAATGGACTGCCTCCGGCTTCCGGCAATACCCCTATCTTGGTGATCGCCCGTACGACCAAGGGCAAAGGGGTGGACTTCATGGAAAATAATCCCATTTATCACTATACGCTGCTCGATACGAAAAGCGCGCGGGATGCATTTGCGAGCATCGAGCGATCCAGACCGGCAAGGAGGGTAACGATATGAGCGATACGCAGGATCTCTTGACCGAAGGTTTCGTCTTTACCATGGATACCTACGACATGATCTCCGCGGCCGAGGTATATGGCCAGGTGATCTCCGACATGGCGCAGAACAACAAGGATATCGTCGTGCTCACGTCCGATCTGATGCGCTCCAATAAGACCGGCACATTCAAGAAGTACTTCCCCGAGCGGTTCTTCAACTTCGGGATCGCGGAGACCAACATGGTGGCGGCGGCGGCCGGAATGGCGGTGAGCGGCAAACTACCCTACATCTCCAGCATGGCGGTCTTCCTCTCCCTGCGATGCGCCGAGACCATCCGCACGGACCTTGCCTACACCAATCTCAAGGTGCGCATGATCGCCACGCACAGCGGGCTCTCCATGGGGAACGGCGGGACCACACATCATGCCACCGAGGACATCGCCATTCTGCGCTCCATGGCGAACATGACCGTCGTCGTTCCCGCTGACACCATCGAGACCGGCAAGGTCGTCAGGGCCAGCGAAGACCTTGAGGGCCCCCTCTATATCCGGATCGGCAGGTCGATCGAACCGCTGGCATACGAGAACGATGCCTACGACTACACCATCGGCAAGCATATCGTCATGCGGGATTACGGCAAGGATGCCGCCGTGATTGCCTGCGGGGTTTGTGTGAAGGCTGCTGTGGATGCCGCCGACGCTCTCAAAAAGGAGGGTATCGGGATCCGCGTCATCAATATGCACACCATCAAACCCCTCGATACCGAGGCGATACTGGAGGCGGCCCAAGCCACCGGCGCACTCATCACCGTTGAGGAACACTCCATCATCGGCGGTCTGGGCGGCGCAGTCGCCGAAACGCTCTGTGATGCCGGGATGGGCATAAAATTCCGCCGGCTGGGCATTCCCGACATCTATGCTGTGATCGGCTACCCGGAAGATCTCTATCCCCTTTATGGCATCGACAGCGCCGGCATCCGCACCTCTGTCCTCAACCTCCTGGGGAAGTGAGCGCATGAAATCCCTCTCCTTCGAGATCAGCCCGCTGAAAATCCTCGCGACCAAGGCCTTTGGCGGGTATTTCCCTCAGATCTACTTTTCCTCCCTGTCCCCGGTTCGACTGGGAACGCTTCCGGACCAGGCCCTCCCCGGTCCGCATTTCATCCGCGTAAAACCGAAGCTTGCGGGGATATGCGGCTCTGACATCGCCCTTTTCTTTCTCAAGGCGAGCATGCGGATCTCGATGGCTGCGCTGCCGCTATTTGCCAAGGTCTTTATGGGTCATGAATTGATCGGGACCGTGGTCGAGATTGGATCAGACGTGCATGATTTTCAGGTAGGCGACCGGGTGGGCATGCAGCGCTTTACCCCGTGCTGCTCCACCCTGGAGATCGATCCACCCTGCAAACCCTGCCAGGAAGGGAAATTCCCTTTATGCCAGGTCTTCCCCTCGCAGAAGATGCCTCCGGATCTCGGCGCCGCCTTCGGCGACACCTTCATCGCCCATGCGAGCCAACTCATCAAGATCCCTGCAACACTCTCCGACGAATCGGCCGTCCTGGTCGAGCCGGCGGCCGTGGCCCTCCATACGGTTTTGCGTCGTCCGCCGCAGGCCGGCGAGAAGATCCTCGTGATCGGCGCCGGCACCATCGGGCTGAATGTCATCCAGATCGCCAAGGCCGTCTGCCCTGCATGCAGCGTCTTCGTCATTGAGAAGTTCGCCTTCAAGAAGGAACTTGCCAGGCGTCTGGGTGCTGCGTACCTTCCGGACGGCGATCCTTACGATGCCGTGGGGAAAGTCACCGGCGCCATGGTCTTCCATGGCCCGCTGAAGAACGCCACCATGCTTGGAGGTTTCGACGTCATCTATGACTCGGTCGGGTATAATGCCACCATCCATGATTCACTCCGCTGGCTTGCGCCATTCGGGGATTACGTCATGGTGGGGACGCAGCTTTCGCCGGTCACCTTCGACATCACCCCCCTGTGGAATCAGGAGCTGCGCATGATCGGCGTCAACGCCCACGGCATGGAGCACTATTGGGGCAGAAAGATAAGCTCGTTCGCTCTCGCCATGGAGATGGCCTGTGCAGGGCAGATCGTATTTGACGGGTTCATCACGCAGCGCTTCCCGCTCGAAGCCTATCGGGAGGCCTTCCGGGTAATATTGGAGCATCCGGACCGCGTGATCAAGGTCCTCCTCGAGATCGCCTAGATTTTTGCACGACAACGCATAACTTCCACCCCGCAAACGCTCTGGCCTTCCTGGAGATCCAGGGAGGTCGGTGGGTATGAGCCTTCAAGTCTTTAAAATGCGCATGCCGTCACAGGGCCGTTAGGGTTTATTCATGGTCCTTTGAGCTCATCGCCCGGACGGTATTCCCGTTCCAGATGGGCGCGAATTTCCGACTCCTCCCGCCACACGGGTTTGAGCTCCCTCTTGACGAAAAGCGGCGCCTGGTCTGCGTAATGAGGCGACCGCTCATTGAGCGTAGCACTCCCGTATTGATGGATGCTGCGCGAGTGCACCCTGCCGTCTGCATCCCATGTCACCAGGAGCACGTATGAGTCGCCTTCTGTGCCTTTGAGCCTCCCATCCTTTTGCAGATCACCCTCGACGGCATGGAGCACGTCCGGACCGCCGCCGAGTCCGAGATCAACCTTTCCATGGATCAGCCGGTTGACCTGTTGCCACGGCACATCGATTCTTCCGTGCTTTTCTTTGAGGATCTCGGCCGCTTTCTGAAAACCAGCGCGCACATCCTCATCAGATACTGCATCCACCGTACGTTTACCGCTCGGCCCCAGAATGAAGGTGAAGCTGAGCACTGCCAGCGCCGCGCCGGTGTTCTCCGGATCCGTGCGCAGGTCCCATTTGCCCAGAATTCCCTGGGCCTCCCGCAGCAGCGGATCATCGGGGAGGGTGAGGGAGTGAATCCGCTGCACGAGCTTCGCCATCTTGGAGTCCTTCGCATAGGCCATGTCATACTTATAGGTGTAAAACTCCGCTTCGGTGATGGAACTATCGGTGCCGAGAAGTTCGAGGGCGCGCAGCGCACGGTTGGTCATTTTGACCTCGATCCCGAAAGCAGGCGCATAATCCTCCATGCGCGGGTTTTCCGGGTCCAGGGTCGCGTGGTAGGGTGTGTTGTTGCAATTGATAACGAAGCCCGCGGCCGGATTCTTCACCTGGGGCAGATTGTCATATGGAAGGTACTGCGTCCAGAGCGTCTGCGAGGTGTTCCCGGGCAGGTTTTTCGTCCAGTCGTAGCCCTCCATGCGGATCGGCAGGAGCGCCTGGTAGAGATAGAAGATGTTGCCCTTCTGGTCGGCGTAGGTGCAGTTGAACATGGGGAGTGTCGCCATGCGCACGGCTTTTTCCCACTGTTCGAGATTCCTCGCCTTATTCATCCGGTACCACTGCTCCACCTGGCGGACATCACCCATGCCGGCATATCGTATGGCATAGACGCCATGCGGCCGCCGCACCACGGGGCCGTACACGGACCAGAAGACTTCCTTATTGAATGTCCAATGGATAGGCCCCAGCAGTTTGACCTTGATGGGCGCCTTGCGCACTTCGAGATCACGCCATTGCCCGTCGAAACGGTACTGATTCGGGTGCGCAGGATTCATCTCCAGTACATACACATCGACAAGGTCTGGATAGTTGTTCGTATGCGCCCAGCCAAGATAGTCATTGTGTCCATGAAACACCACCGGCGAACCGGGGAAAAGCCCCCCCGTCATGTTCCAGCCCTCTTCACTATGCACCTGCACCTCGTACCAGGATACCGGCCCTTCCCATGGCTGGTGGCTATTGATGGCCAGGAGCGTTTTGCCATCGGCGGCACGCCTGGGCGATACAGCCAGGGCGTTGGATCCCACTTTCAGGCCCACCCGCGAAAATGTATCACTTCGGAACGCAGTCCTCAGCATGGAGTCAGCAGGCTGGAATGCAGTTTTCTGCTGTTCTTCGAAGAGCTTCGTCAACACTATATCGACCCCCACCATGAGAGGCATCTTGTGGACAAAGCCCGCGACGATATGACGGCCGTTAATGGGGTAAAGGCCGGGTAGCGCCTGATCGGGATGCAGGGCGGCATAATAGTTTATGCCGTCGGCATAGGCTTCGCACAGGGCGCGCGTCTCGGGGCTCAGATCGGTTTCGTACTTCGCATTTACTCTATCCCACAGGCGGATGAGATGTACGAGGAAATCGTTCCCGGCGCCCTTCGGGCCGAGAACACTCGCCAGTCGACCGCTGATGGCCGTCAGCACGAGCTGGCTGGTTTTAAAATCGTCCTCGGCATGCGCGTAGGCCAACCCGAAGGCCACATCGGTGTCCTTCTTGCCGAAGATATGCGGCACGCCCCATGCGTCACGCAGGATTCTGACGTCGTACTTTGCCCGCAGTTCCGCCGGGTCCTGTTGTGCAGTATATCCCGGAAGGGCATCGATAAGCGTAAGGGCGATGATCGCAACCAACGCAATGACCTTGCACATTCCTGCTTTCATATGGATTTCCCCTTTCATAACCAGGCTGACAACGATCGAGATTCTACCCTATGCCACACCGATGAACAAGTTAATTTCGATGGTTGTGTGGCAGGGCACAGCACTATAGGGCCGCGCCTGATCACAACGTGCTGTGCGCCATGCGTACAGGAAAAGCCCCCCTAACCTGTTCTATCAGACATGTCCTGGTTTTTTATTTTTTTATAGGCTTCTCCCAAGACATCCCATACCTTCTGGTGATCTGCGCACTTATGATTCATAAAGGCCGTACCGAGATAGGCCCACGCGGCGATATTTTTCACTCCCTCGGCCGCGATAACCTCTACCGTCCGTCCCACCTCCTTTTCCCTTCCGGCAGGGATGAGGAAGGCCTGAACCCAGATCTGGGCCTCTTTGCCATACCTGCTGCAGAGTTCGATGACCCGCCTGCTCTTTTGTGAGACATACTCTTCCAGGGGTTTATCATAGAGCATCCAATAGGGATCGGTTCCGAAGATGGAGAGCGAGGGGATGCGGGCCAGGCTTTCCCAGGTCGAGACGCCTACGATGGGATTTTCGTCAGGAAGCACACAGACGGCGTTTTTCAAGCCTTTTTTTTGGGCATAGTCGGTCAGCTCGCTCAAGAATTCGATAATCGCATCGTCCCGAAACCGGATGACCTCTTGGTCGAGCTCTTGCGGAAGAGCCCGTTTGAATTGAGCTCTAAAGAGATCCCGACAGCGTTCGCAGGCACATGCCCAGCGTTGTTGCTGTCCCTTTCCCAACAGCGTATCAAGACTGTAATGATAATGGGGCTCATCCCAGAACAGGATGTCCGCACCGGCGTCCGCCGCCGCATCGATCCAGAACAGCATGAGGTCACGGAAAGGACGGCTGTGAAGGCATGCGATGGGGGCGTGTGAGCCGTCGTTCATCCTCTGGCATTGGTCTGGATATTCAGCTACAAATCGGGAGAGAGGCTCGATTCCGCCGAATACCTTCCCGAGGCCCCACGGATTGAGGTAAACCTCCAATCCCAGGTCGTGCGAGATCTTTACGATTTCCCGCATGACGAGCGAATGGAAATGAAAATCGAATTCGCTGTAGGCGTGTATGACAAAATCGCAGCCGTGGGATACGATATCCTCGAGATCTTCCCGCACATGCCGCGGATTGCGGGTCTCAAGGTAGGCAACGCCGGTCTTTATCATCGCTTTCTCCTCCCTCTACAAAGGTGCAATTAAAAAAGTTCCTCCCCATCACCCCCCCCCCGAGAGCAAAGTGCGTCGGAGGGATTGAGCTTGTTTTCGTTATCATATCATTGCACCTTCGGATTACGTCTGGTTTTCGTGCGGTTTTTTTATCACGTCCGGCAGCGAATACTGGCGAAAGGCCAGAAAACCCGCGAGGGCGACCGCACCGACCAGAGGCCCCACGATGCG
>CAYGXB010000161.1:0-7233 GCA_964353605.1 uncultured Bacteriovoracaceae bacterium | reverse complement strand
GATTGAGCTTGTGGCCATACAGTAGGCCCATGGGGCCTATCGGCGTGATGTAGCGTAGGCCGAGCCCCACGGAAGACCGGAACTGGTCTGAGCCGGCATCTATAAACGCCCGCCGGACCGCACCCGTATCGGAGAAAAGCGTGAGCTCCCAGTTCCGCTGCAGCTCAAAGCGCGCCTCCATGCTCCCGACGATGGACATGCGGCCGCCCACGGCATTGCCGCTGGCATCGTATCTGAGCATGTTCTCCTCGAAGCCCCGCACGCTGAAGGTCCCGCCCAGGTACAACAACTGATCATCCGGGAGCGTGCTCCCGTTTCCGAAGGTCTCGATATAGCCCCCCCGCCCGAGCCAGGCCAACGTGATCCGCGGCGCGGGGCGCCAATAGAGGTGCAGATCCAGATAATACTTGAGAAAATTGTCGATAGAATTCTGAAGCCCCTTGGAAATGTCCACGGATAGGGAGGTCATGACCCCCTTGGTAGGCCGCACGAAGTTGTCCCGCGTATCGAAAGCGACGGCTGGCGTGGTCACGAGGATGCTCCGCGGATCATAGGTGTCGATGGCCTCCGGGGATGATCCCCGCGGATATTCGTCGCGCCGTTCATACCTGAACCCCAGGGAGACATCGAGGTGCTGCGGCTTGAACTCCCGCCGGAAGCTCACCGAGGAGGCCCATACCTTGGTCCCGAAGTCCTTGTTGAACTCCTCCTTCTGGTCATAGGAGACGGCCAAGGTGCTTGCGATGGGGGTCTCGAAGATCCGGCGTTGGGTCAGGCTGAGCTCGCTATGGTAGCCGATCTGGCTGATCTCGCCCCCCAGCCAGGCATCGTTGTTCAGGCCGAAGAGATTGCGGTCGCCGATGCGGGTGTTGCCGTACAGTCCGCGGTCGCTCGTATACCCGGCACCTGCCTGGATATAGTAGGGTGCGATTTCTTCCATGTCGACCAGTAACGTGATACGGTCCGCCTTTTCCTTGAGCCCGATGGTCTTGAACTGCACCGTATCGAAGATTCCCATGTCGCGGATGTTTTTCTGTCCCTGGAGCATGGTTTTGAGTGAGAATGGCTGGCCCGGCTTGATGCCGAGTTCGCGGTTGAGGGCGCGCGGCCTGGTCTTGAAATTGCCGCGGAAGTAGACCGTGCCCATGCTAACGGCGGGACCCTCCTCAACCTGGTAGAGCACCTGCGCCTGCGAGGGGTCCGGGGTGTACATCACGTCCCCCTTCACTTGCACATACGGGTGTCCCTGCTCCGAGATGTACTCGGAAAGGGCGGCCCTGTCGGCTACCAGGAGGCCTTTCCGGAAGGGTTCGCCCGTCTTGAGCTGCAGCACCTGCCGGGCTTCGTCTGCGCCCACGCGCGCAAGGCCCGTGATCTTCACGCCCGCGACCGTGGTCCTGATCCCTTCGGAGATTTGCACGGTGATATCCACGACGGTCCGGGCAGAATTCCAGGCCAGCGCATGCTCGATCCGCAGCTCATTGTAGCCAGCCTTGACATAGAGGGCCTGGATCCGTCCAAGATCATCATCCAAGAGGTCGGGGATGAAGAACCTCTTGCGGAGCAGGCCTCCCTGCCCGGATTGCATGGCCTTGCGCAAGGTCGCGGCGTCGAAGCCCGTGTTGCCGACGAATTGCACGGAACCCACCTGGGTCTGTGGGCCCTCATCGATGGAGAACTCCAGCCGGCGGGTTGCGCGGTCCTGGAGGGCGATCTTTTCCTCCAGAACCACCACCTGTGTGGAGAGGTAGCCATCCATACGGTAGCGCTGCCGGATGTTCTCGATGCTCTTCCGCACGCCCCGGTCACGGCGGTTGCCTTCCGTGAAGAGCACGAGGTCCTTTTTTAGGGTATAGGACCAGAAGCGCCGGTTGCCGGTGAACCGAACCTCATAGCGCGGCCCTTCGGCGATGGTGAGCGCGACCGCGGCCTTGGTCTGCCTTGCATCCTTCTGTACGCTGGAGGTTATCGCGCATTCCGGGTAGTGCCGCTTCCGGTACTGACTGGTAAGATCCTTGATATCCTGTGCGAGATCAGTCTCCCGGAAGCGTCCAGTCGAGGTGAAGAAAAACGAGGAACGCCAGATGCGCATGCGCGACTTGATCTCGGCCTCGGTCATCGCGGTATTGCCGGTGATCGTGAGGGGATCGAGAACATAGTAGATCCCGGGTTGGATACGCACGTCAAGGATGGCGGTCCCTTGGCGGGCGTCCTTGACGGGTGTGACCGTGACCGCAGGGCTGAGGTAACCCTCCCGCCGGTAGAGATCGGCGATGAGCGCCTCTTGGGCGGCCGGCGTGGCGGGGAAGAGCCCATCGCCGGGATAAACGCTCATAGCCTTGAGGATATCGCTTTCGAACAAAGGGTAGTTGCCCGCGACCCTGATATCCCGGATCACCCACACCGGCTTGAGGCGCAAGGTGACCATGACGCCGCCTTCGGCAGCCGTGATGTCGGGAAGGATCTCCTCAAAGCGTCCACTCAACTCAAGCTCGGCAACGGACTGCTGCAGCCGTTCCGGGCTGAACGCCTCGGCCTCGTGCAGGCGGATGAGCTCGCGCGCCAGGGACTCGATCTCGGCCGTGCACCACGGGCAGTCCGTGATCTCAATGCGCAGGCGTTGTATGACCGCCCCCGCGAAGGCAGCGTTTTTGGACACCCCCGACACCTCCGGCGTGGAGCCGTCCTGTGCGTGAAGAACGCCGGGCATGAGCGCCGCGAAGACCAGCAGCCCCACAATCCAGCGTCGGGTAGGGCGATCGGACCTAGCGGAATTCATACCTGAGCTGGATTTCTGTCCCGTATATGCCATCGTCTCCCTGATAGCCGTTGATGAGCAGATTGTCGAGCAGCTTGTATTCGGCGATGCCGCGCTGTATAGTCCCGGTACTCCTGGTTTCCATCTCGTATTTGATGGTCATACGCTGCGATAGTTCCTTGCCCAGGGTGAGTTTGCGGTTGTTTTCGACCTGCTGTGAGGTGGTGAAATCGGCTGATTCGAGCTTAAGTATGTCCAGGCTGGCGGTCTTTTTGATGTTCTCGCCATAGGTATTGGCGAGCAGCTCGGCCATCATAGCCGAGGGCGAGATCTTCACCCCGCTCTTGTTCTCGGCGAGCTCGCGGGTCGTCTTGCCGACCACCAGCAGGGAGAGGATGTCTTCCTGCTCTTCCACCGGGCTGGAGCTCAACTCTACGAGTAGATTGTCGAGCTTCCCGGTGAGCGCAATGGTGATGGTCCAGTCTTGCACTGTGGTCTGGCCGTTGATGTCGACTTCGGCCTCGGTGCGGGTGGGATTCAGAAAATCGATAACCCCGCGTGTGACCTTGAACTCCTTACCCTGAAAGGTCATGGTCCCCTCCGTGACGGTTATCCGCCCGCTCACGATTGGCAAAGCCAAGCTCCCCGTTACCTTCAGATCCGGGTTGAGATCCAGTACGGCGATATTATTCTCAACCCGCACATCACCCCGGCGCTTGATATTCACGTCCAGGGCAATGTCACTGAGGAAGGCTGGCACCTTTTCAACGGGCCGAGCCTTGGGCCTGGGTTTGGCGAGGATGCGCTTAAACACGCCGGAAAAGAGATTCGTATCCACGTCCTTGTAATACGTACCGTCGAGCACGGCCACATCGGCGCCGAGATGTGATTTTCCGTCAGCAGCAGCCAGCGTCAGGTCCGCATCCACCGTCAGGTCCATCGTGTTCGGGATCTCCAGCGGTAGGGCCTTGCCCTGTGCCTTTATGTGCATCTCCTGGATGGTCGTGTAGTCATTGAGGAGCGCACTGCCGCCCATGCTGAAGGCGCCCGTATCGAGCCGGCCTGTGATCCCTTCCAACGTGAGCGCGGCGTCTTCCACACGGATACGTCCGTTCACCTCTTGCAGCCGCTGCCCGTTCCAGGCAAGGGGGGCTCCGATGTCCTCGAGCGTGATCAAGGAACTCACCTCGGTGTGGGCCCTGCGCGACCTGACCTGGGTACTGAACCGGATATTCCCGACAGCGTCTTCCATGTCCTCGACGAAGGACCCGATGACCTGGGCGGGTATGTTGCCCTCGGCATCGAACACCAGCGATTCGTGGAGGGTGCCGCTGCCGCTTACATCGATTCCACCCGCTTCGGCGAGGCGTATATGCTGCCTGGGGATGGCCAGAATCCCGTCGCGGTAGGTACCGGTCAGATCGTTTGCCTGTACCACGGGCTTGCCCTCGAGCGAGACTTCGAGCTGAGAGAACGCGGCCCGGACATCGATATCGCGGATGGTTCCGCGCCTGCCGCCCACCGTCAGACGGCCGGTGGCGGTCCCGGCTAGATGGGACCTGCCTGCCAGGGCAAAGTAGGGTGCGAGGGTGGTACGATCGAAGACGGCCTCGGTATGGTATGCGCCGCTGGCGAAATCGTAGTCACCGCTGAGGGCGAAATCAAGTGCGCCCGTATAACTCAGGCGGTGCTCATGGAGATCGAGGTCCACCCGCCAATCCGGGAGCGGCTTGTCCTGATAGTGGATGTCCCGTACCGTGAGCTGGCCTGACAGTTCGGGATGGGCGAGTGTGCCGGTGCCCGCGAGCGTGACGACGGCCGTACCACTGATGTCCGGCTGCTGGGAGAGGATGGCGAGCGATGCTAGGGCGATCCCTGTCGATGCTACCGTCATGGAATAGGCACCATCCGGCGCGATCCAGCCCTTGGCCTCGATGATCTGACCGGCGGCGATCTCGGCCGTGAAGGGCGCGATCCAGGCCCGCTCGCCGTCGAGCCTGACCGCCAGGTTCAATCCGCTCAAACGCTGCAGGCCGAATTTCAGCTCTTGCCCGGCCAGGGCCAGGTTACCCTGTGGGTGTCTGATGCTCCCCTGCACCGCGCCGCTCAGCAAGATGCCGCCTCTGGCCTCGTCGGCGAAGTCCTCCAGGTAGAGCGTGCCCTGCTCGATCCGGAGATCGATTGCCGGATCAGCCACCAGGGCAAGATGCCGCCCGTACTCCAGGACACGTGCTGTCCCCGAGGCCTTGACCGTGGAACGGCCGCACGCAAGCTCAAGGCTGGCCACGTTGAGGAGTCCATCTCTGAGCCGCGCCTCGATCTTGATCTCGCCCAGCGATACTCCGGCATAGGCGATCCGGCGGCCTTGCAGCTCGAACTCCCCATCGAGTGACGATCGGCCGCCGTCGGCCTTGATACTGCCGGTAAAGGCACCCTCGAGCGGAAGGCGCGCATTGAAGTCGCGCGGATTCACCCCCGCGAGATCCAGCGTTAACGTCGTACGCAGCTCCGGGTCCAGGTGCGGAAAGGAGCGGAAGAGCTGGACCGTGCCGGTAGCCGAGGCCGTTGAGGCATGACTGGTGATGGTGCACCGGCGCACAACCAAAGTGCCGTTCGGAGCGAGTTGGGAGTCCAGGCGTACATCGCCCAGGGAGAAGTCCTTCCAGGCACAGCGTGTGCCGGTCAGGGCTATCTGTGCCTCCGGCCGATCGAAGGTGCCCGCAATCACGGCTGTACCGGTAATGGCCCCGCGGGCATCGACTGTATAGGGGGCCAGGAACCGCTCAATCTGGGGCGTCTGAAGCTCCAGCGTGCCGCGTATGGCATGCGAGGCAACGTCCACCGTGGCGCGGGTGGTGAGCACGCTCCCCAAGGCCGTGGCGCGCAGGGGATCGAGGCCCATGGTACCGTTGCGATATGTCACGTGCCCCTTCAGGACAAGATCGGCGTTCCTGAACGCGCGGCTTGCAGATAAACCGGCAGCACGTGCGCTGATGGCGGCCTCGGCCGCCATTGTTTTGAGCCCGAACCCTCGGCCACGGACTGCCGCGGCGGTGGAAACCACCCCGCGCAGGTCGCGCGGAAGGTTTGGCACTGCGGCCAGACGAAGGCCGGCACCCGTGACGGCGAGGTCGTATGCGACGGCGTCGGCATCGACGTGTCCACCGAAGTACCCGTGTGGAAAGACGGGCCTGAGGTCCACACTGCCTTTGACCGTGACCACACCTGCGGCGACCGGCACGCGGAGCACGTCGCAGGTGAAGATACGATCAGACAGGGACCCCTGCAGCCGGGTCGGGCCGAACGTCAGCCCTTTCATGTTCCCGCCCCCATAATCGAGGGTAACGGAGAGGGCGGGATTGTCATAGATCCCGTGCGCGGAGAGCTTTCCGACGAGCCGTCCCACAATTTCGGGGGGCAAGGCCAGGGCCGGACTGAGATCGGCGACATCCGCATCAAAGGTCAAGTTAAGCTCGAGCAGGGCCTTGCGCGACAGATCACGGACCGCCCCGGTTATGGTCATGCGCGAGGTATTCCTTTGTGTGGAGAATCGGATATGCTCGATACGATCGTTGACGAGCGTGGCTGAGATCGTGCTCGCCCCGCAGTCGATGGATCGCTCACCCGCCTTGAGGGCCAACGACGCTGAGTTGGCTCTAAGGCGCAGAAACGTATCCTGGCTGAAGGCGGCGGCGAGGCTCATGCGCAAACGCTCCATCCGCAGCCGTTCCTTTCCGTCCGCGAGCCGCATGACCAGTGTGCAGTCTGAGCCGGCGAGCGCTCCGATCTGCACGCTCAGGGTGCTTGGCGCGGCGTTCTTTTTCATGAAGGCACTCACCATGTTGAGGCGGCCGTCCTTGTCGATTGCTAGGGCGATGGTGGGACGCGACACTTCGATGGCAGTGAAGATGAGCGCATGCCGCACCAGCGCCGGCAGATTCATCTTGAGGGCAACACGCTCGGCCTGGATGATGGTTTGTCCGTCCGGGCCCTTGAGCAAGACATTGCGTAGGACCGCTTCCTGGGCTAGCAGGGAGACATCCAGGTTGCGTGCGGTGATCTCTCCCGGCAGGAGCCGGTTGATGAAGGCGAGCAGGTGCGTTGTCCCGGCCTCGGTCCCAAGGTACAGGTGGGCACCGGCGATGAGACCCGCCACGAGCATCAGGCCTGCACAGAGCACCAAGGTTATCCCCTTCAGGACCTTCATCATACCCCTACCGCACACAAAGGATTCACAAGCCCGAACATCTCCGGGTATGAGCTGATTCTCTACCATAAAACCACAGGTGTGCCACGCAGATTCTTTAACCCGCCGGACAGCATCCATCCACAATTGAAACCGCCTTTGGAATGCGGTTCGTGAGGGGAAGCGCCCCGGGTAGTTTTCGCTTGACTATCAATGGCGGCCAAGATTAATTTCGGTTCTTCACACGGAAGCGTACTTTTCGCTCATGATGTACCTGTACCCCTCGCCC
>CAYGXB010000160.1:0-7254 GCA_964353605.1 uncultured Bacteriovoracaceae bacterium | reverse complement strand
ACGCTCACTGATGATTTCGGACCTTAGCCGGCGGAATTCCTTCTTGTTCAGCTTGGAATCTTCCTTATCAGGAGGCGCTTCCTTTAACGCCTCCTCTTCATCTCCCCATCCACCCCGTTCAAGAAAGGCCTGATAGCCTCCTTCAAAGACCGATATACCTTCGTTCTGGAAGACAATCAGCCTTTCGGAGAGGGCATAGAGGAACATTTCGTTGTGGGTCACGATGGCGACGGCACCTTCAAAGCTGTCGAGGGCAGCGAGGAGTGCATCCGAGGACTCCATATCGAGATGATTGGTGGGCTCATCCAAGAGCAGGAGATTGACCGGCGTTGCCAGGAGCTTTCCCAGCATGACCCTGCTCTTTTCTCCACCAGATAGCACCGCGATCTTCTTGAGGGCATGGTCTCCCTCGAACAGCATCGCTCCACAGATATTCCTGGCCGTCTGCCTATCCACATCAGCATGGGAGGAGAGGATTTCTTCCTCCACGGTCCTTGCATCGGTAAGTTGGGAAATGTTGGTTTGCTCGAAGAATCCAAGACCGACCCCTTTGTTCCATATGACTTCTCCACGCTGCGGGTTGAGGTCTCCAGCGAGGAGTTTCAGGAGGGTTGTCTTGCCCTTGCCATTCTTTCCCACAATGCATATCCTGTCATGAGCGCCGATGGTAATATCGAACCCATTGATGAGTCTTCTGCCCGGTTCATAGGCAAAGGAAATATCCTGAGCGGTCAAGACGTATTTCCCCAGATACGGTTTCTCACGAAAGGCGAAGTCAAGCGTTTTAATCTTCTCGATCTTTTCCCACCTATCCTGTTTGGCGAGGGTCTTTATCCGTGACTGGACAAGATTAGCGAGCCTTGCCTTGGACCTGAACCGCGAGATGAAGAGCTCGATCTCCTTCCGTTTCCGCTCGTCATTGATGCGCGTCTTTTCATGGACCTCCTCATCCTGGGCGATCTGGGAATAGTATTTCTCGGTAGACCCGGCTATCTTGCGGAGTTTATTGCGATGGATGCCCAAGGTATGGGTAATGACTTTGTCCATGAATGATCTGTCATGTGTGATGAGCATGAGTTCGTGCGGCCAGCTCACGAGAAACCGTTCGATCCAGCGGATGGAGGTAATATCGAGGTAATTGGTCGGCTCATCGAGCAAAAGGAGATCAGGTTCGCTGGCGAGTACCTTGGCGAGGTTGAGCCTGATTTGGAACCCACCGGAGAACTCGCCGGGATGGCGGTACATATCCTCTCGGGAAAACCCGAGTCCGGAAAGGATCTTCTCCACCTTCCAGGCTTGTCCCTTCTCGTTCTCGTTGAGGCCTTTCATACCCTCCAAAAGGATGGTGTCTTCCGTGAATTCCAGATGCTGTTTTACATGGCCGATCCGGTAATTTCTCGGAATGATGATCGAACCCTCATCCGGGGCCTCTTCGCCGATAATGAGGCGGAACAGAGTTGTCTTCCCATGTCCGTTGCGTCCGACAAGCCCCAGTCTTTCACGCGGATTGATCTTGAACCCCACCCCCTCGAAGAGGACCTGGATGCCATATGCCTTTGTGAGATTTTCTACGCTGATCATCCCTGCACCAAACCGGAGGCTTTATAATAGAACCGCGTAGCGATGTCAAATCACCATTTATGGCCCATTTTTGTTCGTCGGTTTTGAGAAGCCAATACTTTTGGAATGAGCTGACTCGCTCCCGCTGCAGGGGACGAAGGTTTACAGAACATACATGCTTTATGCCTTTTCGAAAACTTTTGAAACACCGGGTGCCGTCGACGTCTTGCCCCCTGGGTCCCTGAGGCCTAGGGAAATGGAGGGTCTAGGGGGGATTTAGCCTTTGATCATGCCGATGGGTCTGAGTTTAGCCACCACGTGGGTGACACCCACACCGGACATAGTATCGACCACGAGGGAGACGTTTTTGTAGGCTTCGGGCATTTCCTCGGCCAGGGTATTACGGGATGCTGCCATGGCGTGTATCCCCTTGCTGCGGAGCTCATCGAGGATGCTCCTGCCCTTCGCTTGTCGCTTAGCCTCGTTGCGGGAGAGGAGGCGTCCTGCGCCATGGCACGCACTGAAGAAGGTCTCCTCTGCGTTTGGAGCGCCGGCGAGGATATAGGAGAGCCGGCCCATGTCGCCGGGGACGAGGATCGGCTGCCCGGTCTGTCTGAATCGTTGGGGGAGCCGGGGATCGCCGGGGGGGAGTGCCCTTGTAGCGCCTTTCCTGTGCACGCATACTTCGATTTCCTTTCCTTCCCACATGATGCGCTCGATCTTGGCAATGTTGTGACAACAGTCATAGAGAAGCCGCATGCCGAGGTATTCCCAGCTTTGCTTGAAGATGCGCTCGAAGGTCTCTCGGATGAGGGAAGTAATCATCTCCCGGTTGGCGTAGGCAAAATTAGCAGCGGCTGCCATGGCAGCCAGGTATGCTTTGGCCTCATTGCTGGCCAGGTATGCGCAGGCAAGCTGTCGATCGGGGAGGACGATCCCCTGCTTAGCCGCGGTGGCGATCATGGAATGGACATAATCGTCGCAGATCTGGTGGCCTAAGCCGCGGGACCCCGTGTGGACCTGGATGACAAGCTGATCCTTGAACAACCCGAATTGTTGCGCGATCTCTGCATGGGCGATCCCCTCCACAATATCGAACTCGAGAAAGTGATTCCCCGAGCCCAGGGTTCCAAGTTCTGGGAGGCCTCGCTCCATGGCCTTCTTCGAGACCTCATCCGGACTTGCCCCTGCGATCTTGCCGTAGTCTTCATGGGCCTCGAGGTCTTCACTCGGTGCATACCCTTGCTTCACAACCCAGGCTGCGCCATGGAGTAGAACCTGTTTGAGATCCTGCATTCCGATCTTGATCGCTTTACTCCGCGAACCGATCCCGGAAGGTACGCGGTTGAAGAGCTCTGAGAGCAGGAGATCCTGCTTCGGCATAAATTCCTCGACGGTAAGGGATGTGCGGATGCATCGGATCCCGCAGTTGATGTCATATCCGACCCCGCCGGGGGAGACGACACCGTCCTGCATTGAAAAGGCCGCAACTCCTCCGATAGGGAAGCCATAGCCCCAGTGGATGTCGGGCATAGCCATCGAAGGCCCCACGATCCCCGGCAGACATGCCACGTTCGCCACTTGCTGGATCGCCTGATCCTTCTCGAGCGAGCGCTCGATCTCGTGGTTTGCATATATAAGGCCCCATGTGCGCATGGGACCGTTCTTTTCGATCTTGAGACGGTAAGGGTCGATGCGGGTAACCTTGACGTCTTCCATGCTCTCTCACCCCCTATGCATCAAATATAATGGTGGTCTCGAAGGCTTTGTCGACCCGCTTGATCGTGATATTGTGGTAGGTGACCGCCTTGATGTTCCCCGCGAGCGGAGTAGGGGCATGTTCGCCGTATAATTTCCCTGCCACCATGGTATCATCAAGGGTATCGATGCGGACGAAGGCGATGCGGAAGTCCTGCACCTCGATCTCGTAGAGGATCTCCTGGAGCCATCGGACAAGGAGGTCTTCCTTATCGATCCCCTCTGTGATAACGCTAACTTCCTCAGCGTTGCTCTCAATATGTGCACCGAGGACCTCGATCAAGGCCCTGGCGGCCTCTTCAAAGAGGGCTCGCATGCCGTGAGCAGAGACCTTGATCCCCATGTCTGCCGTATGGTCTATCATTTCATAGGGCATGAACAGATATCCTGGCTTGATCCGGATGTTCGTTATATACCATATTCAAAGACCCCTGTCATTGCTGTCGCATGTTTGCGTGTATGTAAAAATTGTCAATTGAATCGACCCCCTCTGTCCCCTCTTACACATTCTATGGATTTGGCGAGGCTAGGCATCTGTATTCCAGGGAGCTCGCTGAACCTAATACTATGGCGAGAATCTTCTTTTATCAATAAAATACTGCGCGCTGGGTTAATGGGGGGGGTTGAGGGTTGCTAAATCCAGATTTATGGCTTGATGTATCCCTGAGTTTGGAGCTTTTCGCGCAAGGCGATGAGCGCCCTCTTCCTGTGGCTTACCCGATTCTTTTCCTCTTGGCAGAGTTCTGCAAAGGTTTTTCCGGTTGTAGGGTCATAGAAGACGGGATCGTAGCCGAAACCCCCGGATCCCATGGGTGCTTCCGTGATGAGGCCAGGGTAATCGCCCTGGGCGGTGATCAATTCCCCGCTGGTCAGGGCAAGGGCGACTACGCAGACGAATCTGGCCTTCCTGTTCTGCATTTTGTGCATCGCTTTTAGGAGGCGTTCGATATTATCCGCATCGGATGCATTCGGTCCTGCAAAACGTGCGGACATGACCCCAGGAGCGCCGTCAAGGGCATCAACGCAGAGGCCGGAATCGTCGGCAAGGGCGGACATCTCCGCTACATCACGATAGGCCGCCGCTTTCTTGAGGGCATTCTCTTCAAACGTGGCGCCATCTTCCTGTACGTCCACAGTTATCACGATCTGATCAGGCGTAAAGATGGTAACATCAGCACTGGAGAGGATATCTGCGATCTCCCGGATTTTGCCCCGGTTGGTTGAGGCAACCAGGATCTTCAAGGGGTCATCAGTGCGGCGGACTGCTTTTCAATGAGCTGGCGAATGCCTTTCTCGGCCAAGGCCAGGAGCTCGAACAGCTGCTGTCGGGTGAAAGGGGTGCCTTCCGCTGTACCCTGTACCTCGATGAGGGACCCCTTGCCCGTCATGACCACATTCATGTCGACATCCGCCTTGGAGTCCTCATCATAGTTCAGGTCAAGGAAGAATTCATTATCAACGATGCCGACGGAAATGGCTGCGACCTGGTCGAGGATGGGGTTGCGAGCAATGATGCCCTGTTTCAGCAGGGCACGGATGGCATCATGCAGGGCAACATAGGCTCCGGTAATAGAAGCTGTCCTTGTGCCTCCATCCGCCTGCACGACATCACAATCGATCCACAACGTCCTTTCGCCAAGCTCCCTTTGATCGAAGGCCGCCCGCAATGCTCGCCCGATCAGCCGCTGGATCTCGTGCGTTCTACCGCCAACCTTTCCCCGGGATGACTCACGCATGCCCCGCGGAATCGTGGAAGAGGGAAGCATGCCGTATTCGGCCGTAACCCATCCGGTACCTGAATTCTTGACATGCTGGGGAACCTTGTCCTCGATATTGGCTGCACAAATCACCCGGGTGTCCCCCATCTCGATGAGGCATGATCCAATGGCATGTTTACAGAAGCCCCTGGTTATCCTGACCTCTCTGATCTCATCCGGAGCCCTTCCGTCCGGTCGTTTCGATACCCTCGGGGTTGTAATACCCTTGTTCTTCAGGATTTCTTCAATCGATGCCATGCAGTACTCCATGCATTTGGTGTTTTGGTCATACTTGGAGTTTCTGTATAAGTCAATCCCATTGCGGTATATCGAGTAGTGCTTTGGTCATGGGTGGGGTTATAAAATCTGAAGCCCACAGACCCCCCTAGTCTCAGGGGGGATCGTTCCGCCGTTTGATGTCTAGCTTCCCTGAAGAAGCGGGGATGGGTGAGGTTTGAGAGATCCACCCAGCACTGCAGGGTTACCACATCAATACTTGACACCTTCCAGACGAGCATGTAAATCCTCATGATGATTTGGAGGTATATTTGAGATCGTTCAGGGCACTTTTGTCCGGTATCGGTAGTATCCTTTTTAGCCTCGGAATCCTGGCGCCGATTGCCTCCATCCTTATGCCGACACCGCATGAAATATGGATATCCCAAGCCATGCACGAGACGCAATGGTTTCATCTCATCCCCCTCCTGAATGGTCATCCGCTCCATAACCAAAACCCATTGGACATCCTCCTCCTCTCCCTCCTCTCTGCCGGCATCATGAAATCACGCAGCCTCATGATCATCCTCGGCGGCCTCCTATCCCTATGTGTGTTCCTCTACAGTAAAAAGTTATGGGGAGTCAGGGCAGGGGCCCTGTCGGTCTTCTTTACCGCTTCGAGTCTCGGTTTCCTGGAGGCCTTCGGACTCTTGAACACCGCAGCTCTGCCGTGTACGCTCGTCATAATCGCCTTTTTGATTTTGTCCTCCGCCTACCTCCAGGACAAGAAGGGCGTCTTGTTCACGGTCTCCTACCTCCTGCTCTGTCTCGCCACGCTGACCGGCGGCCTCGTTATGCTCCTGTTCTTCGTCATTTCTGTCATGCTCCTGATCCTCCTCGACCTGTCCCCGCAGCGGTTTTTGGATATCAGACCAGTTTCTGGATTAGGCATCATGGTAATTGCCTTGCTTTGCTTTTACCTAGTGTACAGGATTGCAGGTGGGCCTTTCTATGTAGGGGATGCGCTCTCCCCTGGGGAGGACATGGGCCTTTTTGAAAGCTTATGGGTCTTCATGAAATACACCCTGCCGTGGCTGCCGCTCATTATCCCTGCTTGGATGTATACCGCCCGACCGGATGACGGGAATGCATGGAGGGATCTGCTGCCAGTGAAGATCGCATTCCTCATGGGCTTTGCCCTGCTTTGGCTTTCCGGCCGATGTGTAAGCGGCTATGCGATCCTTTCCGTCCCCTTCGGGGCCATGCTCATAGGGTATTGGACGGCCCGGGAGATGCGGTCTACGCCTAGGCTAGAGCCTGTCCGGCTGGGAAGCATGATCCTCGTCGCCCTGGCGGTGCTCGTTATAACCGTTGTCTATCTCGTCCGTGGGCCCGTGAAGATCATGGAAATGGGCCTGCCTCAAGCTCTCTCTCTGTGCAGTCTTCTCCTTTTCGTGATCGCCACCTTTTTGCTCATCAGGAAGAGGATCTATATGCGAGCAGTCATCCTGTGCATACTCATCGTCTTTGCATGGTCATGGTATCAGTCCTTCTTTGTATTGAACAGGAATGGCCCCCTTTCTTACATCTCAACCATATCCCGCTACCAACCCCTCCTGGTCTTCGAGGACGATCTGGTCATGCGTGGGTATATGGGATATGTAGGAAAGAAGCCCGTTATCGTTGGTCGAGAGTTCGTTCCGATTGTTACGGACGCTTACCTGGCGGCAACCACCAGCAACCTAGGTCATCTTCTCAAGGGTTTCAATGGCCACATGATTGCCACACCAGTGAGTTCAGTAAAGTTCGATACGACCTATGCCCTCATCAAAGTATCCCCGGCTCGGCCTTAAACCCGATAACCCAGAGGTGTTATGGATGGATATGGGCGACCCTGTCTTGTATAGATTAATTGAAGTAAGGTAAACCCCCGGCTCTGCCGGGGGACTCCCAGCGTTTGACA
>CAYGXB010000159.1:0-7399 GCA_964353605.1 uncultured Bacteriovoracaceae bacterium | reverse complement strand
CTTTAAGTTCAGCCCCTTCTGGCGGCACTTCAGCATGATAGCGTGCGTGGCAGTCTCCAGCCTTTTGTTTTTATTCGGGTGGTTAGCGGATTATAAGACCGGCATCGTTTTCACCGGCCTCATGCTCTTCGGCATCGTGTACTGGTTCTGGAGGAGGGCATACATGAAGAAGCAGGGAGTAGAGCTCGATTCCTCGCTCTTGAAAGTGGGGCAGGAAACCTTGGCGGAGTTAGAGGAATTGTAAAGAGGGTCACACAGCGGGGGGAGCAGTGACTCCCCTCGGATGGAAGAGAAAAAGCATGCAGAGAACGGAAATCAAAAATGCCCGCCTCCCCTCCCTGGGTTTCCCGTGGGCGCTGCACGTCAAGGAGGCCAAGGAGTGGCTCTTCATCTCCGGCGTCCCGCCCATGGATGAGGCCGGCAAGGTGGTGGAGCATGACCTCATAGGCCAGTTTCGCTATGAGGTCGAGCGCATCCGGGAGCTGCTCGTCGATGCAGGTATGGGGATGGAGGATCTGGTGTATCTCACCGTCACCGTAACCGAGAAGGCAGATCTCTATAAAGAGTGGACGAGATTCGGCGAGGCGTATCTCGCCTTTTTCCCGGCCGGGAAGGGGCCTGCCGGCGGGACGCTGCGCATCGCTCAGGGGCTCTCGCATCCCAAGATGCTCGTAGAGGTGGAGGCGATCGCGGCGCGGTAGGCTGGAAAAAATCGCAGGCATGATGCGGGGTCATAGATGGCATGCACGCACATACCCCGGAAACGCCTGCGCCGATGACAGGGGGATGGTGCATTGTCCCGGTGATGGCCTGAGCTCGATGCAAGGAATTTTCATACCAAACCTGGGGGGTTGAATGCGCTCAACCCGGAAGGAGGTCAGTGATGGTTGATAAGTCGTCGGAAGGTTGCGAAGCCTCGTTTTTCGACAGCAAGGTCAGCCGGCGGGATATATTGAAGAGCGGAGCACAGGCCGCCGGCGCGCTCGTCCTTTCCGGAGCGCTCCCTGCGTTCATGACAAGTTGTTCCCGGCCGGGCAAGGGTGTTTACGATATCCTCATAAAAGGTGGCCTGGTCTGCGACGGGAGCACAGCTTTGTTGCGGCGCGCGGACATCGGAATCAGGCAAGATCGCATCATCGATATCGGCATGCTCAGCGGGAGCGCCGCGCGGGTGATCGATGCCGGGCACTGCATCGTAACGCCCGGCTTCATCGATGTGCATACCCACTGTGATGAGACCTTCAAGCTCTCAGGGATCCAGCGCTATCTCGCGTATGTCCTGCCCTCCTGGAAGGGCAACTATAATTACCTCTACCAAGGCGTCACCACCGTGGTCACGGGCAACTGTGGCTCGGGCTACGCGCATATCGACCCCTGGTATGCCATGCTCGACTCCATCGGATTCGGGACCAACGTGTATCATCTCATCCCCCACGGTGTGGTGCGCGAGGAGCTCTTCGGCAATGACCAGCCGCGACAGCTCAGCTCGAAGCAGCTTGCCATGATGAAAGACCGTATCGCGGCCGAGATGGAGAAGGGTACGGTCGGGATGTCTACGGGGCTTATGTATTTTCCGGGATTTCTCACCCCCACGGAAGAGATCATTGAGCTCTGCAAGGTGGTGAGAAAACACGGCGGCATCTATACCTCGCATATCCGCGATGAGTCCGGCAGTCGGCTGCCCGATGGCAGCATCGCCGTTCTCGCGTCGGTAAAGGAAGCGCTTGCGATCGGCGAACGCGCCGAGATTCCCGTGGAGATTTCCCATCTCAAGATATGCGCCCCCTTCCGGGATGTCAACGTGGAACAGATACTGGAGCTCATCGAGAAGGCCCGGCTCAGAGGCCTTGAGGTGCACGCGGACCAGTATCCCTACGAGGCGTCTTCCTGCGAAATCCCGGCGTTGTTGCCCAATAAATTCATCGGGAAGGGCGGGCTCAAGGACGCCTACAAAACCCAAGCAGGACGCAAGGAAGTGCAGCAGGCGATCGAGGTGATTTTTTCGTATCTGCCGCCGGAGAAGATCTATATTTCCATGTACAAGGAGCAGAAAGCATACGAGGGCAAGAACCTCGCGGAGATAGCGCACAGGGAGGGGGTAACGCCGTCTGATGTCTATGTGCGCATGGCATGCTCGGACGAGCTTCCGCTGGGTGTGTACTTTGAGATGCGCATCGACGATGTGAAAAAAATCATGGCGCGCGATTACATCCTCACGGGCTCCGACGGATGGACGGTGCCCAAGGGCTTTACGAAGCCGCATCCGCGCGTGTACGGCACCTTCCCGCGCAAGATCAGGAAATACGTGCTGGAAGAGAAGGTCTTGAGCCTTCCGGCCGCGATCCGCTCCATGACCTCGCTCCCCGCCGAGAAGTTCCGCATCCAAGCCAGGGGCAAGATCGATAAGGGATACTATGCCGATATCGCGGTGATCGATCTTGAGGAGATAACCGACCGCGCCACCTATTTCGACCCGCATCAGTATGCACAGGGGATTAAGTATCTTGTGGTGAACGGCGTGCTTGCCATCGACGCAGGCAAGGCCACGGGTGAGCGTGCGGGAAGGACGCTCAGGCGTGGATGAAGAGATAACCAGGAGGGCATGATGAAAAGAAAGGTTCGCGTATATGTCATCGGGGTGCTTACGGTTGTGCTGGTCGTGGGCGTGGTCTATTTCGCCCGCCTCGCATCCTTTCCCGGTAGGGTGACGACGCCTGCATACAAGGCCGAAGTGCAGGGGATCAAGACCACCTTCCACGCGGGCGTCGCCTACCGCTATGCCGGCCTGCCGCCGTTCTGCGAGGTGACGGGCAATCATTATGAAATGGGCCTGCAGTACGGCGTGCTCCTGCGCCCCGAGATTATGCGCGCGCTCGACTCGTATAAGAAGATTGTACACTGGCAGGCTGCGAAGATGGGTATTCCAACCCCCGTGCTTATGGCCGTGGCGAAATACAAGGCGATCCAGTTTTCCAAAAGGCTGCCGGAGCGTTTCCGGGAGGAATTCAAGGGTCTCTCCGAGGGCTCGGGCGTGCCTGAGGATACGATCATCGCCATCTCGCTGTTCTATGACGTGGGCGAAGGCATGTGCACCGGGCTGCTCATGAAGGGCGCGGGCGGCACCGTCATCCAGGGAAGAAATCAGGATGCCACTGGCTTCGGCGGCGAGGAGATCGGCAAGATGACGGTCATCGTCCGGTATAACGCCGAGGGGTACAATTCCATCACCCAGTTCGACTGGCCGCTCTACATGGGCATCGAGACCGGCTATAACAACAAGGGGCTGGCCTTCGCCGAGGAGACCCTGAAAATCAGGCATCCGAACCCCGCGGGCTTCTCCATCATCTATCTCGCCCGCATCGCGCTCGAGACCTGCGCGCGCATCGACGATCTCTATCCGCTCTTTGACAAATACCCGGTCGTGGGCGCCTATGGCACCGTGTGGAGCGACCGCGACGAAGGCCGGGGCATCGTAGCCGAGCTCACGGCGCACGGCTGGGCGGCGCAGGAACTGAAGACCCCGCTCCTCTGGAACTTCAACCGCATCTACGATGCGAAGCTCTATAAGCTGCAGACCCCGCGGTCAAATATCATCGGCAGCAATTTCGACCGCGACTATATCGCCTCTGGTTTTCCCCACAAGCCTGTATACACGGTGAAGGACGCCGTGAATTTCCTGCGTGCGCAAAAGACCCCGCAGGGCATCGACTACAGCTGGTACGGCTCGCGCGAGGCGGTGTGCAACGCCTGGGCGCAGCAGATGATCATCTTCGATCCTAAAGGGGACGGAGCGTACGTCGCGCTCGGTCAGTACTATGCGGCGCGGCAGAAGGTGTACCATATCCATGATGATTTTTCAAAGCCCCCTGAGCTTGTTATGGACGCGATACCGCTCGCGCCGGTGGTGGAGGAGGCGGCCCAGATTGAGAACCTGCTTTTGACCGAGAAGGACAGGCTTCCGGCCTGGGTGGATCTCGCGCAGAAATACGCCGCCGACGCCAATGCGCAATTCATGGCGGCCTACAACGGATACAAGCAGGGCCGGATCGATCTCCTGGCCGCATACGCGCCCAAGGCCTACGCGCTGAACCCGGCGGTCCCCGAGTACCGCCTCTACGCGGGCATGGCTGCGTACCATCTGGGAGAAATTGCCAAGGCGTGCGCACTCCTCGAGGGGGTGCAATCCTCCGACCTCTATCCTGAGCAGGAGATCTATCGGCTCAATGTATTGGAAAAGGCGTGTGCATCATCCAGCCCTGAAAAATCGGCGCAGTACAGGACGCAGCGCGAGGCCCTGCTCGCGCAATTTGACGCGCAGGAGTATTACCAGTCGAAATTACTGCCCAGGCTGGACAAGCTGTCCGCGAGAAGATAAGGAGGATTTCTATGGATCTCCTGCAGACTCTGCAAAGGATTGCCATACCCAGGTCCAATTACAGCGATGCACTCGATAAAGTGGCGGCATACCTGCAAGAGCTCCTCACAGCATGGGGCATCCCCTTTACTGTTCAGGAATTTGCGCTGCGGGCGCACGCCTTGCATCTTATTGCGATTGCCTGTCTTACCTGCGCGCTGCTTGTGCTTTTCTTTGTGCTGAAGAGAAAGCCGCTGGCCGTTCTCATCTTCGCGCTCGCCATTCCAGCTATCATCATAGTGGAGTTCGAGCTATGGATACCGACCGTATCGGCCCTCATCAGCAAGCCGGGGGAGAATATCATCATCACATTCACTGCACCGGAGCCCGTGCGGGAACTTGTCTTCAACGCGCACTACGATTCCAAGACCGATTACTGGGATCACGCCCAGCGCTATATGGTGTATAAATGGATCACCGTCTTCTTTGTGGTTGGGCCGCTGCTCGCCCTATGGGTATTCCTTACAAAAAAGATTACCGCATTGACCAAGCCGGTTTTTCGATACCTCGCCGCATGCCTTGCGATTATCTATGTTTTCTATTGGTGCCTGTGTGCCTTTGGATTCGTAGGTCACATCCTTCTTGCCAAGCATGAACAGAGCTTTGGCGCCGTGGACAACGCCGCATCGGTGGTGATGCTGCTGGCCCTGGCCAAGGACATGCATGACGGCACATTGAAACCCAGGACATCCAATGTTACCATACTCCTGGGGAGCGGGGAGGAGGTGGGCCTCCAGGGTGCATTCGCTTATGTGAAGAAATACCTCGAGCAGCGGGGAGGATCGAAGTTGCCCGTCTATGCCATCGATCTGGATTCAGTCGGGGATTACGGGAACCTCATCTATCCGAAGAAGGTGGGGGCGCGGTTTAAATATTACAACGTGGACCCCGAGCTGGAGAAGAGGATACGTACCGCATGGAAAAACGTCAGCGGCGCAGATATCGACGTGGATGATAAGAGCTATGCGACCGACGCGATCGCTTTCGCGAAAGCGGGCATTCCGACCATTGAGCTCGGGAACACGGGGCGTCCCGGAATCGGCAACAGGGGGCTGCATTCCATCCATGATAATATCAACCGGGTCAGCATGCGTACGATCGAGCTTACGGTGCGTATGCTCAGAGAATTCATAGAGGGATTTGATGCAAAGAGCGCCGCATAATACATCCGTTAATATCGCCTGACGGGACTGTTTACAAGAGGGAGGGATGCTATGAAGCCTTTAGATGTTCAGGGAAAAGCACGCACGACTAGAAAAAAGAAGCCCCGCAGGTATACCCGGCGTGAGTTTCTCGGCATGGCCGGCGCGGCAGGGCTCGCGCTCGTTGCCGGCACCCCGGCCATGAGCGCCACGGAGAGTACGTTCGATCTGGTTATCCTCGGCGGCAGGGTCATCGATCCGGCTTCGAAGACCGATGCGCTATATAATATCGGCATCGCCAAGGGCAAGATAGCGGCTGTGACGCGCGAGAAGATCAAGGGCAAGCGGGTCATCGATGCGCAGAACCTCGTGGTATCCCCCGGATTCATCGATGTGCACTCGCACGCCGACGGGATCGTAACCGCGGGCGAGCACGAGGCCCGCATGGGCGTGACGACTCTCATCGGCGGCAACTGTGGCTCCTCCGAGACGGTGTCCATGCAGAACGCTAAGGACCTCGGCGTAGGCGCCTTCCTCGAGCGCATCGACCGCGAGGGCTATCCGGTCAACCACGCCTTCTTCGTAGGTGCTTCCGACATCCGTGAGAAGGCCCTGGGCTTTGGAAAGTACGCTTCCGTACCGGTCGATGCTCTGGAAAAGATGGGCACTATAGCGCAGGCGGCGATGGATCACGGCGCCATCGGCATCTCCTTCGGGCTGGAGTACTCCCCCGGCACCACCGCGGATGAACTGAATGCTTTATTCGCCCTCGCGAAAAAAAGGGGCGCGGTGTGCGCCACGCACATCCGGAACAGCGGCAGAGGGCTCATCGGTGTCCTGCCCAGCGCGCTGAGCGCCTGCGAGGAGGTGGTCGCGGCAGCGCGCAGGACAGGGGCGATGCTTCAAATTTCCCATCTCGCCTCGCAGATCGCCTGGCGCTCGGACCCGTATGACGACCTTACGCACAGAGGCCTCGCCGTGCTGCACAACGCACAGCAGGAAGGTGTGCAGGTACTCGGAGATGCGCACCCCTATACCGCCTGGTGCACCGACGCGGGTGCGGCGGCCCTCGACCCCTTCCTCAAGGGCAAGCTCATGACGTGGGTGATGCAAAAGCACTTTTACATCGACATCGGCATGCTGGAGGTTGGAAGCGGGCCCTACAAGGGCAAGCTCCTCACCCAGGAGCTCTTGGAGAAGCTCCGCAAGGAGGCTCCCCTGACCCCCATCATTGGGCACACCATGCAGTCCGATCTCGTGGAGATGATCTATAAGGATCCCCTCGTGATGGTGGCCTCCGACGCCGTGTATGACAAGGTCACCGGGCTTCCTCCGCACCCGCGGGGCTGCGGCACCTTCCCGCGCGTGCTCCAGACCATGGTGCGGGAGAAGCGTATCATCACCCTTTCTGAGGCGCTCAATAAAATGACGAGCATGCCCGCCGAGCGCTTTGGTCTGAAAAGTAAGGGCAGGATTATCGCGGGCGCAGATGCCGATATCACCATCTTCAATCCCGCTACGGTTCTCGATGCCGCCACCTATGCCGACCCTGCCGTGGATCCCCAAGGGATCGCGTATGTCATCGTCGGGGGCACGCCCGTGGTCGATGGCGGACAACTGCAGCGCGCGCGGCCCGGCAAGGCGGTGCGCCTCCAGGCCTGAGGTGGTAGAGAAGAGGACGGGACGAGCATCGGATTTTGCAGGGAACAAACGTTTGCCTGTAACCCGATCAAAGGCGCAAGGAGTGCAATCTCATGGCATCAGCAAGGCGTAAATGGGCAGGCGGGCTTTGCATCGTGTGCGTGTGTGCGGTTGTAGGGGGAGGATACTATCTCCTCACTCA
>CAYGXB010000158.1:0-7422 GCA_964353605.1 uncultured Bacteriovoracaceae bacterium | reverse complement strand
ATCGGAAAGGTGTGTGATATTGACAAGGCAACCATCTATACCTTGGAAGGCGAAGGGGATGCTCTCCTCGCCATCAGGTATGTTGAGTGGTTGGAGAGAAAGGGGATCTCCCTGTCGCCGAGAGGTCCTGGGTGGGCATTTATCCAAAAGTATCCCGAGCTGTATGCCAAGCTCACCAAGAACATTCCGGTGACTGGGAGCACTGATGTCCTCTTTGAAACGGAAAGGAAAACGCGGGAAAAGAATAAGATCCATTCCTTTATCATGTTGCCGATTAATATAAACACGCATACACTCTGGGGATTTGTCCTGTGTGAACATACCGAAGATTATGCCTGGACCGCGGGTGATCTCTCTCTGCTCCTGGAGATAAGCCATAAGATCGGGGCTGCCATAGCCCGCAAGCAACAGATCCAGATGCTCCAGCAGAATAATGAGCAGTACCGGTTTGTCATCGATAAGGTCAGCGATATTGTAGAGTTTATCGATGCCAAGGGGATTATCCGCAGCGTCAGCGGATACCTCACCAGGGTCAGCGGCTACACCTTGGAAGATGTTGTGGGACACTCCGCCTACGAGTTCGTGTATGAGGAAGATCTTGAACGGCTCAAAGATGGGTTTAAGCTTATCCGTAAGGGCCGGAGGACCGACGAATACCGGATGAAGAACAAGTCTGGAGAGGTCAGGTGGACCCGAGTGAACAGCCATCCGGTATATGAGGATGGAGAGTACAAGGGGATCTGGTGCGTCGTTATGGACATCGATGACATCAAACGGTCTGAAGAGAGGGCCAGGGCCGGCGAAGAGCTTTACAGACTCCTCGCTGACAATATCCAGGATCTTGTATGGGCAATGGATCTCAACTTCCGGTTTACCTACATCAGTCCCTCGAATGGTCGCCATGTTGGCATTACCCGCGAGGAACTGATGTCGAAGCCGTTGGAGGAGTTCTTAAACCCAGACCGCATGAAAGAAGTCAAGGAGATAGTGGCTGAGGAGCTGGCCAGAGAGGCGAGCGGCGAACCCTCCGACCCCAACCGGCACCGGATATTCATCATTGAGCAGACACGAAGGGATGGCAGGAAGCGCTATATTGAGTTCAATGCCTCCTTTATGCGCAACAAGGCTGGAAAACCCGTGGGTATTGTCGGGATTGCCCGCGATATCACCGAGCGCAAGCTGATTGAGGATTCGCTGCGTGCAACCGAGGCAAGACAGCGCTCCCTCCTTGAGAACATACAGGATGTCCTCCTGTGCTATAATCGGCAAGGGATCATAACCTATCTCAGCGACAACATGAGGGTCATGACCGGCTACGAACCCGGGGAGCTGATCGGAAAACCGTGCGCTGATCTCATACATGTGGATTTCAGGCCCCACCTGAAACAAAATCTTACCAGATTGGAGAATGCTGAGGGGGTCATCTCGGAATATCTCCTGAAATACAAGGACGGTTTATATCATTGGTACCGTTTCAATTGTAACCCCAATCTCAATGAAAATGGCGAGCTTAAGGAAATCATTTGCGTCATGGTCAACATTGACAAATATAAGGAAGTGGAACAGGAATTTCAAGAGATCGAGAAGTCCGAGAACCTCTATCAGCATATTGTCAACCAGGTCCCCGATCTTGTATGGGCCGCTGACATGGATTACCTGACCATATACATGAGCCCTTCCGTGAAGACCACCCTCGGATACACCGTGGAAGAGGCCATGTCCGTCGAATTTGGAACGACGTATACACCCGAATCGTTCAATAAGCTGATTGATGCCCTGCGCGAGGCCCAAGCAGCATCCTCCGCCGGCAAGGGCGACTGGTCCACCGAACTGACGGTCTATCAGTTCAAGAGGAACCGGAGAACGTTGAAGGGCCGTCTCAGAATCTCCATTCTTTGCGACAACAACAAGAAACCGTATGGGTATCTGGGGATCACTTCCTTCCGGAGACGGGGCCCGAACCCTCGCCACAAGGAATCTCCCGGGTCTCCTATGTAACAAAAGGATAAGTAGTCCCTATAATCCTGATATCGGCAACGGCTGCCAAGGCCGTTAATGCCCATAAACGGGGAATCAAGGTCGAAGCTATCCCGGATAAGAGCCAAACCAGCACGAAGCACGCATCCGCCATTTTTTTGGGTAACTCCGGGATACTGACTCTCTTCGACAATACGCATGCAATTACCCAAAACAAAAATTTCCTTTGAGCCTTATTGATAAGGCGGGGTGATCTGCGGCGCATACAATCTCACCGGGGCGGCCTAAGAAAGGAACATTGAGAATATGCTTATCTTCAGATCGAGAGAGCTTACGCGGTCTTCCCTCGCGAATCGGTACAGGCACAGAGCCCATTCCGTTAAGTATAGGCGCGACCTAGATATCCACACCTCCCTGCGCAGAGAAATCTCACCAGCCCCCCTGAATCTGCAGGGGATCTCGACATTATCCCCAGGCCAGGGACGCATCTTTGCCCCATGAGATCAAGGAAGAGATTGAGCCTCTGCGGCAGTTTCGCATGGGGGGAGCGGGGTGAGAATGGTATGGATGTTTGGTGTGTTTGGTGATATGGTGGCAGAAGATGTTGCTATGCCTGGACTACAGAGAAGGAGTATGCCGTCCATGAACTCGGTCTTCCTCTATACCCCCCGCTTCAACGATTATGATTTCGGGAGTGACCACCCCTTCAAGCCTTATCGGGCCAAACTGGTATATGAGCTCTGTTACCGGTATGGGCTCCTCGATCACCCCTGGATCAAGGTGATCGATCCGGAACCGGCAGGGGATGATATATTGCTGAGGTTCCATACACCGGAGTATGTGAATGCCCTCAGGTGCGCCAATTCAGGATACCATGATTTTCAGATGATGACCTATGGGCTCGGGTCTTCCGACAACCCGGTTTTCAAGGGGGTATATGATTTTTCTTTGCTCATCCTGGGAGCTACCATGAAGGGGGCTGAACTCATCGCCAAGGGCCAGGCGGATGTCGCCTTTAATTGCAACGGCGGGCTCCATCATGCGAAGCCGTCCTATGCCGAGGGATTCTGCTATGTGAACGACATCGCCCTGGCCATCGATCACTTCCTGGACCATGGGTATGAGAGGATACTCTATGTAGACATCGACGCGCATCATGGCAATGGCGTTCAGGATGCATTCTATGAATCGGACAAGGTCCTCTTCATTTCCTTTCATCAAAGCGGCGACACCATCTATCCGGGAACTGGATTCGAGGACGAGCTGGGGGTGCGGAAGGGGTACGGCTATTCCGTGAACATCCCGCTCCCCCAGTATACGGATGACGAGGCCTACGTACGGGCGTTCAAGGCCGTATATCTGCCCCTGGTAAAGGCGTACCAGCCGGAGATCGTGGTGGCCCAGATCGGCCTCGATACCCTGAAGCGCGACCCGCTTACCAACCTCCGGTGCACGAACAACGGGTATCGTGCGGTCGTAACGGATATCAAGGAGAGCTGCCCGAAGATCCTGGCCCTCGGTGGGGGCGGGTACAGCATTCAGGATGTGGTACGGGGCTGGACGATCGCCTGGGCTATCTTGAATGACCTCACCCCCCGTGACATGTACGAGGGCGTCATCAGCGGGGCCATGTACGGTCATGAGAGGGCGGGGGATGGGCTCTACGACGAGCCCTATCAGGTATCGCCGGGGCTCAAAGATGCGGTAAACCGCTTTGTCGACAGCAAGATCGATTTCATCCGTACGAACATATTCCCCATTTTCGGGGCGCACCTGTAACCGCATCCATCTGCAGCGGAGGCGGCTACTTGACAGGCTGTGGTTTTGTCCCTAAGATCACGCCAACCGCAATGTGCTTAGGAGGATGTATGGAGGAGAAGAAAGGGAAGTATACCTTTGTGGATAAGCGGGAGGAGAAAAATGCCCCCCCTCAAACCCATTATGACTTGGGCAAGAAAGAGGCCGAATCAGCAGAATCCAGGGCGCGCCAGGAGAAATCTCCTTCGCGGGAACTCCCCACGATCGATTTTTCCACCCTTGTCATGAGCTTTGCCACGAGTGCGATCGTGGCCATGGGCAAGGCCCCGGAGCCGCATACCGGTCAGGTCTTGAAGGATATGGCCATGGCCCGTCAGAATATCGAAATCATCGCCCTGCTCCAGGACAAGACCAAGGGGAACCGCACCCGGGAAGAGGACAATCTCCTGGAGGGCATCCTCTATGAGCTTAGGCTGATGTATGTCGAAGCCCAGGGAGAAAAAAGATGAAAAAGAAAGCGCTGTCTATCGGGTCAATTGTGGTTGTTGCCGTATGTTCTGCCCTTATAGGGATGATAATCGCCACATCCTTCCATCTCTTGCCGGACGGGAAGGCAGCTCCGTTTTGGGTCGAAGGAGAGTCTGGGGTCGCTCCCAGGGTCGTCATGCCGTCCCTGAGCTCGCTCGCCCATGAGTTGAGCCCCACGGTAGTGAACATCCGCACGACCAAGGTGGTCCGCACGCGGGACCTCTACAAGCGTTTCCGCACACCAGGCGGCGAAGAGGGCCCCTTCGAGGATTTCTTTAATAAGTTTTTTGACAACATGCCGGACAAGGAAATGGAACAGAAGAGTCTCGGCTCCGGTTTCATCGTCTCGCCGGACGGCTATATCCTTACCAACGACCATGTCGTCTCCGGTGCGGAGAAAATCCTTGTCTCGCTGTCCGACAAGGAGGAATACGAGGCCAAGGTCATCGGCAAGGATGACAAGACCGATATCGCCCTGATCAAGATCAATGCCGGTAACAAGCAGCTGCCGGTCGCTAAACTCGGCAACTCGGATACGCTCGAGATTGGGGATTGGGTGATGGCCATCGGGAACCCCTTTGGTCTCGGCCATACCGTGACCATCGGTATCGTGAGCGCCAAGGCGCGCATCATCGGGGCGGGACCTTATGATAACTTCATCCAGACGGACGCGGCCATCAATCCCGGAAATTCGGGGGGGCCGCTCATCGATATGAAAGGCCAGGTGATCGGCATCAATACGGCGATCGTCGCCGCCGGGCAGGGCATCGGCTTTGCCATCCCGATCAATATGGGCAAGGAGATCCTCCCCGAGCTCAAGGAAACAGGCCTGGTCACGAGGGGCTGGCTCGGTGTCGGCATCCAGGAGGTCACCCCTGAGATCGCCAGGGCGGTCGGACTTAGGGAGGTCAAGGGTGCCATGGTGACCATGGTATATCCCGGTGACCCTGCGGACAGGGCGGGGGTGAAGAAAGGGGATATCATCCTTTCGGTGAACGGCCAGGCGATCAAGGATTCCTTCAGCCTCACGCATTTGATCGGAACCCTCAAGCCGGGCTCCAAGATCTCCATCATGGTATGGAGGGAAAAGCGCGAGATAAAGCTTGCCACCAAACTTGAGAAGCGCATCGACGAACATGTGGTATCCCTGCAGAAGGGGGAGACGGAGACGAAGGAATCGAAAGATTCTCTCGGGCTGACACTCAAGGATATCACCCCGGAGATCGCTCAGAGATACCGGCTCGAGGATGCCAGGGGTGTGCTCGTGACCGCCGTCGATCCAAAGGGGCCTGCGGCAAATAGCGATATCAAGAAGGGTGACGTCATCAAGGAGATCAACCGGCATGAGATCAAAGGGGTGGATGATTATCTCAAGGTGCTCAAAAATCTCCATCGGGGTGATACCATGCTCCTGCTCATCATCCGTGACGCCAGGCCGTTCTATGTGGCAATTGATATCCCGTGAAGGTCCTGGCGCCGGCCAAAATCAATCTCTATCTCAAGGTGCTCTCCAAGAGGGATGACGGGTATCATGAACTCCGGACGATCATGAAGCCCGTTTCCCTCTACGATGAGATTGAGCTCGAACCGGCTTTGGAGGGGGTCGTTCTGGAGGCTTGTGGCTGCGATTGTCCGGTGGAGGAGAACCTGGCCTACCGGGCGGCGCGCCTCTTCATTGCGGAGACAGGGATGAAAGAAGGGGTGCGCCTACGACTTGTGAAACATATTCCCTCCGGGGCAGGCCTGGGGGGCGGCAGCAGCGATGCGGCCCACGTGCTCATCGCCCTGAACGAGCTGTTCGGGACACAGCTCAGCGAGTCGGAGCTTCTTTCCCTGGCGGCCCTTCTCGGGGCCGATTGCCCTTTCTTTATCCATGGGAGGCCGGCCTTGATGGGGTCAAGGGGCGATAGCCTTCTGTCCGATGTGCACCTTGCAAGAAGAACCTACCTCCTGGTGATCCCCCCCTTCGGAATATCCACTTCCCGCGTCTATGCTAAACTCAAGATACCGTTGACTCTTAGCCAGGAAGTAATTAAAATAGAAGAAATTGTGAAGAAGACGCTTGCACCTGAGGAGATTTTGGTGAATGATCTGGAGGGTGTTGCCTTTGAGCTCAGTCCGGAGCTTGCGACCATGAAGAAGGAGTTGCTCGCTGCCGGTGTGAACGGGGCATTAATGTCGGGCAGTGGATCAGCAGTGTTTGGGGTATGTGATGGAAACGATCATTGTATGGATGTGATGGATCGTTTGGTGAGACGCGAGGGATATAGGTACATACCCACAACATGAATTACGGGGGGGGCAATGGAGATTACAGAGGTTAAGGTTTTTCCGGTTCAGAACAATGACAAGTTGAAGGCCTATGCATCGGTGGTGTTTGACAACTGTTTCGTTGTGAGGGACCTGCGGGTCATTCATGGCACATCGGGCCTCTTCGTCGCCATGCCATCCCGCAAGAGAAAGGACGGGACCTTCAGGGACACGGCGCATCCCCTGAACATGGAGATGCGGAACATGATCGAGAGGTCCATCCTCAATGTGTATGAAGAAAAGGTAACCCAGGAAACCTAAGTATCATACCTTTCGCTATGCATGGTTTTGCCCCCGCCAGGGGGATGATGGGATGTCGTCTAATGGCAGGACACGAGATTTTGGATCTCGTTATGGTGGTTCGAATCCACCCGTCCCAGCCATTTACTCAAACGTGAGAGTGATCAGTCGTTCAGTATCCTGCTACCTACCCGGTAACCACGTGAATTTGAGATGATGGAATGTCATCTGGCATATGAGGATGCGAGATTTGATTCAAGGATCTCATGATGGTGGTTCGAATCCACTCGTCCCGGCGTATTCTTTGGGAGAAGGGGAAGATCTATGCACTCCAGCATTTGTGTCCTTACAGGAAATTCTAATCGAGAGCTTGCCGAGAGCATCTGCGGAATTCTCGGGATAAAACTTGGTAGTGGCGAGGTAAAACGGTTTTCCGACGGCGAAACCTCGGTGGACATCCATGAGAGCATAAGAGGCAAAGACATCTTCATCGTCCAGTCAACGAGCTCACCGGTGAACGAACATCTCATGGAACTGCTCGTGATGATCGATGCCACCAGACGTGCCTCGGCGAAGAGGATCACGGTGGTTATGCCCTACTTCGGATAT
>CAYGXB010000157.1:7075-7459 GCA_964353605.1 uncultured Bacteriovoracaceae bacterium | reverse complement strand
TGTCTGCGCCCATATCCTCCAGGTCCTTGGCCTTCCTGAGGTAGTACTCGAGGGTGTAAACCCGGCCGCCCATGCGGGATTCAGTCAGCGAGTAGCAGATGGCGCCCTGGAAGTGCTTCTTGAACTGCTTGATGACCTTGACCACGGTCTCGAAGTTCCGGAAATCGTTGAGGGCATCGAAGACACGGAAAATGTCTATCCCGTTCTCGCAGGCCCGTTCAACAAAGGCTGCGGCGACATCATCGGGATAGTTCCGGTACCCGACCAGGTTCTGTCCCCGCAGCAACATCGAGAAAGGTGTCTGTTTGACATGCTTCTTCAAGCTCCTGATCCGCCCCCATGGGTCTTCACCTAGGAAGCGATGCATGGTGTCGAAGGTTGCCC
>CAYGXB010000157.1:0-7065 GCA_964353605.1 uncultured Bacteriovoracaceae bacterium | reverse complement strand
GACCTCCATGGAATAGAAGCCCACCGTGTCCATCTCTTCCGCGATAGGGATGAGGTCCTCGGTTCTACCCCGGGTGGCAAAAAGGGACTGGTGACCATCACGGAAGGTTAAATCCTGGATCTTGAGCGGATGCGTCGACTTGAGCGGTCCATCGTCCAAAAGCCCGGCAAAGATTGTACCGTGTCGTATGTTCTTCATCCAAAAGCTCTCCCTTTCTCTCACCGTGAGATTCCCCGTTCATGGTTAAAGGACCGGCAGGGCACTTGGATTAGGCAAAGCATCCCCTGTGATATGTTTCTGCCGGTGATACCCTGCCTTTGCCATGCTGGAAAAAGTCCCCTCCCTCCTCATCTCATCGTGACTTTTGGTCCGGATGCCGGGGAAGAATCCCGGACCGTAGCATATCCAATTCTGCCCAACACCTTGCTCTAAACATAATATAGCAATAATAGTGCCATAAAGACAATAGAGTGGTTTTCCTAAAAAACACCGAGAGAATCACATAAGGAGCTTTTCAGGGGTGGAAGCGGGCACGTGTAGACAAGAGGCACAGCAGAAGGAGGCATTTCTTCCAACACATAGCCCATGGCTGCTATGTAAACGAGATGCTGGTCTTGTGCATGACAACTTTTCCTGCCGGATGCAGGTGCGATAATCCCTGGTAATGCCAATTTCCATCCTTTAATGGCATCCATCCCCGCATGCAGGCTTCATAAGCTGTGCCTTTCTGTTCCGGGGATGGTTCTGATCCTTAGTGTCCCATTATGGGCATATCCGTCCCGCTTGCAGAACTCACTTGGGGTAAGCCCTTTGCAACTGCGGGAATGGGCCACTGCGCATGTCTTTCTATTTTCAGCCTGGGCACATTTGTCCCAAGCGCGGGGAATCTGCGCTCCCCCATTTCCAACAAAATTATGCAGTAATTTTAGAATGATGCATCATCATCCTGTCCATGGTGCTCAAACCCCGAATCAATTTATCCCCACCCTCAGGTGAAACTACAACCCATGAACTGCTGCGGTTGCGGCGCCTGCTTGGAATCCTGCCCAACGGGCGCTCTGTCACACGACGATGACAAGGTGGTTGCACTGGACTCCTCCCAGTGCAATCACTGCATGCTGTGCCTGGATGCCTGTCGGTATGGTTGCATTTCCAGCATTGGCTTTTCCCTATCCGCGGAGAGCGCCGTCAAACTCCTCCTCAAGGATAAGGCCTTTTACGAAAACACTGGCGGCGGGGTCACGATATCCGGCGGCGAACCCCTCTTCCAGCACCAGTTCGTGGCCGCTGTTTTCCGGGAGTTGAAGTCACAGGGGGTCCACACGGCGCTCGATACATCGGGTTATGCTTCCTAAAAGGCCATGGGGAAGGTAATTGAGCATGTTGATCTCGTACTGTTCGATGTCAAGAACCTCGACCCGCAGAAGCACAAGGAAACCATAGGGGTAGAGAACGGCATGATCCTCCGGAATCTCCGCAACTGCTCCGGGTTGACAGAGATCTGGCTCAGATCGCCGCTCATCCCGGGCTTCAACGAAGCGAGAGAACACATGGATGCTGTCGTACAACTCGGCAAGGAGGTCGGCGCGACGCGGTGCTATTTCCTGCCATTTCACCGCTGGGGGGAGCACAAGTATGCACGGCTTGGGCTACCCAATACCTATGCAAACTTCAGAGAATTCGATCCAGAAGAGATCACCTGTTTCAAGGAATGGTACAAGGACCAAGGTGATTTAGTGGTTTTTGAGAAAGCATAATCCTTTTCCCCCCTGAACCCATAGCCCCCCATGGAAACAAGGGGGTTAATGACCTTTATTCACCACACTAAGGCCTTGGAATGTGGGGCGGCCATATCAAATGCCGTGGCCGCTGTCATTTCCACAATCTATAAGCTGTCGCTCTGGGAAGATGTAGCATAGCGTCATCCTGAGCAGCCGACTTTCTTCGCAGGTAATTGGTGGAAGAAATAGTGGATAACGCGAGGTCAAGTGGAATAGACAACACTCCCCTTCAGCCCCTCTCATCAAATGGGGAAATTAGTGGTATCCTTAATCATGAGAGTTCTCCTCCTTGCCCGCTCCCCGCGTTGGGAGAGGGTAAGGAGTTTCTTAGGCGTGCAGACTGGGGTCTCATTCTTTGATTATATGTAGATTGGGCTTTGGGTAAAGGTACACCCGGACCTGATCATGGGATCGCTTTACAGTTTGTACGTGTGAGGATATCCCGGTATTCAGTACGCTGTTTCTTAGCCCCCCGCAAGCTCCGGGTAGTGTCCATAGGTGCGAGCGGCTTCTACCATCGCCAGATAGTTCTCGGGCTTGCATCCCGGGTGTATGGAGTTGGAGGAGGAGATGATGTAACCCCCTCCGGGTGCAGCCTTGGCGATAGTCTCCTTGACGCTCTCACGGACCTCGTCCGGGCTGCCAAAGACCAGGAGGTAGCTGCAATCGATATTGCCAAGTAGGCAGGTCAGCTTCCCGAACGCCCGTTTTGTATGACCGATATCCATGCACTGGGGCTGGATGGGATGGATGCCGTCAAACCCGGCTGCGAGCAGGCCGGGTATGAGAGGGGTGAGGTTCCCGTCGGAGTGCTTGACGATCTTCCCGCCTCGCTTATGCACATGGTCGCAGATCTCCTTGTGGTAGGGGCCGATGAATTCTTCATAATGGGCGGGGCTCATCAACGGTCCAGGGTTGTGGGCAAGGTCACCCTCGCAGATGATGAAATCCGCGCCCTTGGCAAAAGCCTTGTCTATGACCTCAAAACAGTAGTCGGTGACCAGTCGCGCCAGGTCATGAACCAGCTTCGGGTTCAGGATATAGTCCATCAAGAAACGCTCCATGGAACCCCTGAGGGTCCAGGAAAGCTTGAACGTGGCGGGCATATGATAAGCGACCGCCTTGTCCGGAAAGGTGGCACGCAAAAGGTCCAGCATGAAGAAATCGGCATCATGCGGGGGACGCATACGAAAGTCCTTAAGGTCTTCCGGCTCTCTAATCGGGCCGTCCATAGGATAGGGCTCTCCAAACTCGCTCAAGTGATACACCACGCCGAGGGCGTCGCGCATATGCTTCTTGTCAAGCCGCTCGCGAGGGGCGAGCGAGACCGCGGTCACCCCGTCCAGGTCGAGCTCACGCACAAAGGTGAGCAAGCCGTTCAAAAGTTGGGAGCGCTCCGTGTCGTTCATGTCCATGTTGAGCTTGGGTTCGGGCAGCATCTCATCAGCAAGGAAGAACTTGGCGATCCCGATGATTGAGGATTCATTATACGCCTGCTCCCAGATAGGGACCATATCAGGCTGGCCGAGCTTGAGTGCGGTGTGAATTCTCTCCCTTCCGTTCATCCCTTCATCCTCCTATCAGGTAGTCTCTGGCAACAGAGTAATACCTGTTGCCGGGTACGAATGAGGTTCCCCCTTCAAAGTCATTATTGTCGTTCATCCCCATCGTCGTGCATCCCCGGTTTCTTAGGGTCGGGTTCCATGCAGTCGCGTTTAATGCCTGTTGAGACCCAACCCTAATTCCTTTGAGAGCTGTCTCTATTTCTACCATAAAATCCTCCTGGGATTATAATGTTTTTTACTTGTTCCCATGAAAAAAAGACAAACGCGGGTGGACCAGAATCCTCCGAATAACCCTTCGCGTGATGGCGCACACGGAGAACCTGCCCGAAGCATGGATAGTCTCCCCTGAAAACTCAGGGAGGATGAGGGGCTTGAGATTTTAACCGCGGAGGCTTTTTTTCAGTTCTTTGATGAGGGCGAGGCAAGTCTGGTTGGCGTCGGCCACAATGGCCACGTCGGATAGCTTCATCATGGCAGCGTTGGGATTTTTATTCACAGCGATAATGAGATCCGTACCCGTTATGGCGGCTGTGTGCTGGATGGCTCCGCTGATGCCAAAGGAGAAGAGTAGCTGGGGTCTGATTTGCCGACCAGCCTGGCCGACTAGGGCATCCTGGCTGGCCCATTTGGCGTAGACCACCGGCCGGGTGGCGCCCACCTCACCGCTCATGAGGCGGGCGAGCTCGGTCAGATTCCTGAAGCGCTTGAAGCTGCCCATCCCGCGGCCGCCGCATACGATGATGCGGGCATCCTCCAGCCGCTGCTCGCGCTGGGTTTGCCGCTCGGCGGAGAGCAGACGCACCCGGGGCTTTGGCAGGTCCTTCGGGAGGGACAAGCGCACGATCTCGCCCGTGGCATGGTAGTTGTGCGGGATCTCCCGGTATACACCTGGCCGAACGGTCGCCATCTGGGGCCGCCGCTCGGGGGTGATGATCTCGGCCAGGAGGTTGCCGCCGAAGGCCGGTGCGGTCTGCAAGAGGATGCCTTTATCATTGATATCCAGCCCCACGCAGTCCGCAGTAAGGCCAGTGAGCAGTTTCTTGGCCACCTGGGGGGCGAACTCCCGTCCGAAGGAGGTGGCACCGACGAGGACGATCTCCGGTTTGTGCTGCTCGATCAACCGGACCATGAGGCCGGCATAGATGTCGACATTGTAGTCCTTGATTTTCCGGTCATCGAGAACATAGATCTTCTGTGCACCGTGGGCGATGTATTCCCATACCCCCTCGTCCACATCGTGTCCGAAAACGGTAACGCACACCTCGGCATTTATTTTCTTAGCAAGCTCGTTGGCCCGGGAGAGGAGCTGGAGGGTCACCCGGTTCTGGAAGTAGTTTCGGTAGTCGCCGAATACCCAGATGCTATGCGTAGCCGTGCCCTTATTTTTACTGTCGTCCATCGAGGTCCTTTCCAATTGCACCGGCGATCCTGTCGCCGAACCTTGCAAAGAGCTCTTCTACGATATGCTTTACAGCACCCTTCAGGACAACATTTTCCTTCTGCGCCTTTGGGGCATAGACGTTCTGGATCCTGGTGGCCGACCCCTTGATGCCGATCCTTTCAGGATCGAGACCGAGGTCATCGGCGTTCAAGATGAGGATCTCCGCGGCGAGGAAGGCATCGTTCAGGCCACCCAAGGAGACGTAGCGAGGTTGGTAGTGCTTGGTGGTCATGGTGACTAGGCCCGGGAGGTCCATCTCCAGGGTCTCGAGGAAATTATCTGCGAGCCTTCGCATAGTAAGGGTAGTCCCGAGCACCTCGAGGTGCTCGACATAGGCCACGCTGGGGACGTCGAGTTCGACTGCAAGCTGAGGGCCGACCTGGGCGGTTTCGCTGTCGCTTGTGTGGCAGCCGCAGAGAATGAGGTCGAAGTCGGGGCAGACCTTCGCGATTGCCATCCCCAGGGTATGGGAAGTCACAAGGGTGTCGCCTCCAGCCATGCGTAAGTCGGTAAGGAGTACGCCTTTGTCTGCACCCATGGCAATCGCCTCATGGAGTATCTCTTCCGCCGCGGGCGGACCCATGGTGATAGCAGTGATATGACCTCCGAGGGTTTCTTTGAGCTGGATGGCCGCTTCGAGCGCATGCTTGCAGGCAGGGTTCATTATCCCCTCGGCGAGATCGCGCATCAGGGTTCCCGTCTGTGGGTCCCAGGGCAGCTCGGAAACAGCGGGCACCTGTTTGATACAGACAACGAATTTCACCGTTTCCCCCTAACTCGGTTTGGTGAGCACTGCACGTGCAATGACCATGCGCTGCACCTCGCTCGTGCCCTCGTAGATCTCGGTGACCTTTGCATCCCTAAAGTAGCGCTCCACATCATACTCCTTGCTGTACCCATACCCGCCGTGGATCTGTACCGCCTGGCTCGTCACACGCGAGGCCACCGTGCTGCAGGATAATTTGGCCATGGCCGCCTCGGTACTGAACGTCACACCCGCATCTTTATATGCGCAGGCGCGATAGAGGAGGAGCCTTACGGCGTCGATTTCGGTGGCCATATCAGCGAGAATGTTCTGGATCGTCTGGAACGAGCCAATGGGTTGTCTGAACTGCTGGCGTTCCTTCGAATACCTGACGCTGGCCTCGAAGGCGGCTTGGGCTATGCCGAGGGCCTGGGCGGCGATCCCAATGCGACCCGTATCCAGTGTGATAAGAACGATCTTGAGACCGTCGCCTAAATTCATCAGGAGGTTCTCTTCCGGCACCCGGCAATCCTCAAGGAAGAGTGAAGATACCGGATTGGCCCGCATACCACACAGATCCTCGATCTCTCCGACGGAATACCCTGGCGTAGTCTTTTCCACGATAAAAACGCTCGCGGCTTTCTTGGAATTCTTCGCATTAGTGACGGCGAAGATAAGCGGTGCACCACAGATCGCTCCATTGGTCACGAAGATCTTCGTCCCGTTGACGATGTAATGGTTCCCATCCTTGACTGCATGGGTTTCCACCCCACCTGCATCGGACCCGGCGTTGGCTTCGGTGATGCAAAAGGCGCCGATGATTTCTCCGCTGGCGAGCAGTGGGACGAAGCGCCGCTTCTGCTCCTCGGTTCCGAACTTGAGGATGGGATAAAGTCCCACGCTGTTATGGACGGTCACGCACAGTCCTATAGCCGCGCATACCCGCGACAACTCCTCGATGACGATGGCGTAGCTGATACTGTCCAGGTCTGCGCCCCCGTACTCCTTCGGCACCTGAAGGCCGAAGAAGTGCATGGGGCGCATCTTCTCGATCACCTCCCAGGGGAAGCGTGCCTCCTGGTCGATGTCATGGGCTATGGGTCCAAGCTCGATCTCAGCGAACTCACGCACGGTTTTCCGTATCACCTTATGCTTCATGCACGGATAAAAATCCAAGCCCCCCCCCTTATGCTCATGTCCATACATAAAATATAAGAGGCAGATAGCTCAAAAACAAGCAATTGGCAAGCAGGAACCCCTCTATCATCCCATCTCCAGCCCTTTTCCCTCGATATTCCAGAGGTGGCTCACAAACCGACCCTCCAAACAGAAACAGCTGATGGTCAAAACGAGCTCGGTTTGATTTTATCAAGGGCCGGCTTCACGATAAGGTTAGGGATGTGAGGGCCTCCACGCACCTCAAGGATTCGGTGGCGTGCCTTTCCGGGGAGGCGTTCCAGATGAGCGCCTATGTGAATAAGATGCTCCGAGCCTATGGAAAGCCGGTCCCGGAGATCAAGCGGATCCTCGAGC
>CAYGXB010000156.1:0-7512 GCA_964353605.1 uncultured Bacteriovoracaceae bacterium | reverse complement strand
TATTCGCTGATGCAGGCCGCAGGGAAGAGGCCCTGGAAAACCTGAAAAAGGCGGAAAGCCTGTACCAGGAGATGGGAGTAACGCCCATGAGCCACTGGCTGAAGCGAACGCAGGAGGCGCTGGCGAAACTGGAGGCCACCCATTAGAGCGCTTTAAAGTTGGATTTATGCATCAGGAATGACCTGGTAGACCCAAAGGTGTCCGTCCTTGAAACTTGCCAGATCAAGAATCAAGGCCTGATAGCCCTGTCTGACAGGACAGGAACATTATAAATGAATGCTCGATTATAAGGAGGTAATAGTATAAAACGCGTCTTTGGGCGTATTACTGCAATAGCAGCATTAGGCGTCTCCATCATAGTATTGTATTTACTCCTATGGCCGGTCGAGATCGATCCGGTAGCATGGTCCCCTCCACAGGCACCACCTGCATCCGGAGTATATGCAGTGAATGCTCGCCTCACCAAGATCGAGAAGCTGGCGAAAGGATATATCGGGCCGGAATCGGTAGCGATAGACAAGGATGGGTATGTCTACACCGGCGTAGCGGATGGAAAAATCTTGCGGGTAAGTCCCGATGGGAAGACCGTCGAAATCATCGCTGTAGCACGTGAGCCTTTGGGTATGGAGTTTGACGCGCACGGCAACTTAATTGTGGCGGATGCAACACTAGGGTTGATTTCCGTGGATAAAGCTGGGAGAATTACCGTGCTGACGAACGAAGTGGATGGGACACCCATCAACTTCGCTGATGACCTTGCCATTGCTTCAGACGGGGCGATTTACTTCAGTGACGCCTCGACCAAATTCACCAATGTTGAATCCGTTGCCGATCTTTTTGAACATCGCCCAAATGGTCGACTGTTAGTTTACAAGCCGGCTACGGGCAAAACGCATCTCCTCCTAGATAAACTCTATTTCCCCAATGGGGTTGCCCTGAGCCCGGACGAACATTTTCTGCTCTTTAATGAACTATCGATGTACCGCGTAAACCGCTACTGGCTTACCGGTCCCAAGGCGGGACAAGCTGATATCTTCATTGACAATCTACCTGGCTTCCCAGATAACATCACGTTTAATCGTAAGGACACCTATTGGGTCGCCCTGGCCGGAGGCCCGAAGTCACGGGCAACGTTAGACCCGCTTCTACCGCATCCATTTCTGCGCAAGGTTGTGTGGCGGTTGCCAGAGTTTCTCCTCAGCGGCTCATCTACAGGCCAAGGTTATATCTTGGGTCTGGACTTGAATGGGAACGTCATTCACAATCTTCAAGACCCCACGGGTGAAGTGTACCACGACACCACCAGCGCCATTGAATATAACGATATGCTGTACATCGGCAGTTACAAAGCTGAGGGCTTAGGACGCATTCCAGTCCCTTAACCGCCAGTTGGTGTTCGTAGAAATCGCAGAGAGTAGACCAGAATGTGTCAGTCCTTGAAACTTGACAAAGAGTTCCGACTGGTGTAGAGGAGGGATATGGGCCGGCCATTGCGGATAGAATACCCGGGTGCGCTGTATCACATCACCAGCCGCGGCAACGAGCGGCGTGCTGTGTTTGTGGATGATGAAGACCGCATGCGTTTTCTGGACACGCTGCATGATTACCATGACCGCTTCCGCATACGCGTGCATGCCTTTGTGTTGATGGACAACCACTACCATATCGTGCTGGAAACCCCGCGGGGCAACCTCGTCAAGGTCATGCAGGGACTCAACAGCGGGTATACGGGGTATTTCAACCGCAAATACCAACGTTCCGGCCACCTGTTTCAGGGGCGCTACAAGGCCATCCTTGTCGATAGGAAAGGCTATCTCGTTGAGCTCACCCGCTATGTGCATCTCAATCCGGTCCGTGCCCAAATGGCTGATACGCCTGAGGTATACCCCTGGAGCAGCTATCCGGGATATGTCCTGAAGAGCAAGGCCCGCGACTGGATCGAGTACGGATGGGTGCTGGGCCGATTCAGCCACGATCTGGCCGCGGCGCGCAGGCGCTACCGGAAGTATGTGCGGGCTGGGTCGTCTATTAGTCCGCTGGAGAATGCCTATGGCCAGTTGGTTCTTGGCGGCGAGGCATTCATTGCCCAGACCCGTGCGCGCCTCAAGGGGGCGGTGCCGGCCGATCTCATAGCCTACAAGCGCCTGCAGACATCTGCCAAACCGCAGGCAATCATTCAGGCGGTTGCAAAGGCATTCGCTCTCAAGGCAGCAGCGGTGACGGGACCGGGCCGGAGAAGGGAAAACCTGGCCCGCAATGCCGCAATGTATCTCCTGAAGCATCATGCCGGCATGGGCAATGCGGAGATTGGGGAGATGTTCGGCGGCCTGCACTTCAGCGGGGTGAGCAAGACCACCACCCGCTTCGCTGCGCAGTTGAAACAGGACAAAAAACTGGCTGCCGTTATGAACCGCCTTAGTTCAAGAATCAAGGCCTGACGCCTCTGTCTATGTTCCCATTTATTTTGACCCAGTGTCATATATTTTCCGAGCACTCCATTCTTGCAGGCACACGCCTGCGTAAGGCGGGGCCTGTGCAGTATGCCGTTCACTGGATCTACGGCGTCTCGGAGCCAGTGATACTGCGCATCGTCGACTGGCTTCTCCGGCGGAAATACCTCACCGAAACGGCGCTGGGGCGGAAGATTCTCTGGGGCATTGCCGCGGCGAGCTGGTATTTCCCTCACGGCGTCGTCCTGACGACACCCATGGCGGAGCGGCTCGTGGATTTCCTCGAACGCGCGGAAGGACCGGGGGGTGCACGTCTCGGCGTCGGCCCCTGCGTCTGCCAGCATGCCCTCAATCGCTGGCAGGAACCGATCAAAAAAGACATGGTCCTTCTCTACGGCGCCGACATTTACTACCACTTGAACAGGGGATACGAACTCATCTCCGCTCAAGAGGCGAAGGAGATACTGCGGAAGTGCAATGATGCGGGGCTTGTCCACTCCGTGGAATTCTGTCTCCGTTCGGGCCGGTGGACCTTCGTCGTCTGCAACTGTGATGACAAGATCTGCGCGCCGCTCCGGGTTTTTCTCCACACGGGAAGAATGCTCTTCCCCGGCCCGCAGATCATCGCGCACGACCGGAAGCTCTGCGTCGGCGTTGAAAAATGCGGCGCATGCATAAGGCGCTGCATCTTCGGGGTGAATTTCGCCGCCAAGGACGGCGGCAAGGTGGCCCTAAATTATGAGAAGTGCATGGGATGCGGCCTCTGCGTCTCCACCTGCATCGGCAGGGCACGCGCCATGCAAACGCGGCCCGACTATTGCCACGACCATCAGATTCATCGCGACATTCTCCTGGGTGAAGTCACGTCGGCCTGAGGATGCCCGCCCTCGGAAGTGATGCATACCGGAGGCCCTGCCTCCGTTTCAAGGCTACAAAAGAAGTGCGGGGCGCCGCCACGCGGAGGGAGAGAGCCCCGTGGTTACTGCAGACGCAGGTCATGAAAGGAGGGCGTGTATGAGTTTTGAGAGGTTCTGGCACAAGTCATACGCAGAGGGTGTTCCAAAGACAATCGAGTACAAAAAGATCAGCATCCCGACAGGGGTCACCCATGCGGCGAAACAGTTTCCGAACAACGTGGCGCTCAATTACATGGGAAACCGCATCACCTACCGGGATCTCGACACGATGATAAATCGCTTCGCACGGGCGCTTACGGCCCTCGGGATCGGCAAAGGGGACAAGGTTGCCGTCATCATGCCCAATCTTCCCCAGACGGTTGTGGCGAACATGGCCATCATGCGCATCGGGGCGGTAACAGTTCAGAATAACCCGCTCTACACCGAGCGCGAGCTGGCATACCAGCTCGACGACTCCGATTCGAAGATCGCCATCACCCTTTCGCTCCTCGTCCCGCGCATTCTGAAAATCATGCCGCAGACCAAAGTGGGAAAAGTCATCGGCTGCCACATCCACAGTTACCTTCCCTTTCCCAAGAAGCAGCTCTTCCCGTACGTGAAGAAAGAACTCTTCAAAAAGATCGAGACGAGCGAGAGCGTCTTCGAATTCGAGGAGCTCATCAACAAATATCCCGGCGATCCCGTCGAGGAAAAGGGTGATTGGGAAGGCCTCGCGGCGATCGTCTATACCGGCGGTACCATGGGCGTCAGCAAGGGCGTCATGCTGAGCCATAAGAATATCAGCTGCAACGTCCAGCAGTTCGCCGCCTGGTTCCCCGATCTTGCCCCCGGCACAGAACGCCTCGTAGGGACATTCCCCATCTTCCATTCCGCGGGGTTTACGGCGGTTCAGAATTTCTTCACCTGGATGGCTTACGAACACCTCATGATTCCCCGGCCCGAGCCCAAGGCCATCATCGAGCTTGTGAAGAAATACAAACCCTCCTTCATCCCCGGCGCGCCTACGATTTTCGTGGGACTGCTGGCGGAGCCTGCATTCAGGAACATGAACCTCAGGTTCGTGAAGGGCTTTTTCTCCGGCGCCGCACCGCTCGCCGCGGATACGATACGGGACCTGAAGGATCTCACCGGCGCCACCATGTGCGAGGTCTACGGCCAGACGGAATGCACGCCCATCGCAACGGTCACCCCCTGGAAAGGCGTCATCAAGCCGGGGACCGTGGGCGTCCCCGTCCCTGATACGGACATCAAGATTGTCGATGTAGAAACCGGCCAGAAGGAGCTTCCCATTGGCGAGAACGGCCAGATACTCATCAAAGGCCCCCAGGTGATGATGGGATACTACAAGAAGCCGGAAGAGACGGCAAAAACCGTCATAGACGGCTGGCTTTACACCGGTGACATCGGTCACTTCGACCAGGACGGTTATCTCACCATCGTCGACCGCATGAAGGACATGGTCATCGCCTCCGGCTATAACGTCTTCCCCGTCGAGATCGACAATATTCTCTTCGACCATCCGAAAATTCTGGAGGCCTGCTCCTTCGGCGTGAAGGACGAGTATCGCGGCGAGACCATGAAGGCCTTCGTGGTGGCAAAACCGGGAGAGACACTGACCGTGGATGAGGTGGTGAAGTACTGCAAGGAAAAGCTCGCACCTTATAAAGTTCCCCGGGAGATCATTTTTGTAGACCAGCTCCCCAAGAGTGCCGTGGGCAAGATTCTACGGCGGGAGGCGCGGGAAATGTATACGAAGATGGCAGGGGAGAAGAAGTAAGATCGAACCTTTCATCCGCTGATTCAGGGCCGATACATGGAAACGATTGGGATCATCGCTGCGATGCCACAGGAATGCAAGGCACTCCTGCGGTGCGTCGAGGAAAGGGAACGCACCGCGCTGGGCCCGTTCCGTTGTTATCGTTTCCAGCTAGCTGACCGAAATTGCCTCTTGGTAAAATCCGGTATCGGTCTCAAGCGCGCCATGGATGCCACCCGCGCCCTCCTCGCAGCGACACGTCCGCAGTTTCTCGTCTCTTTCGGCGTGGCTGGCGCAGCAAGGGATGATCTCCAGATCGGGGATGTGATCGTTGCCAGTCATACCTGCTTGTTGGAAAAAGGCATACAGAGTCAGCTTCAGCGTCTCGCATCTTTGTCCGATGCAGCCCGGCACGCGGCCACGCAAGCTCTTGAGCAGCGCGGCGCGCGTTTGGTTTCCGGGACGGTTGTCACCACACGCATATCTCACGCTGCCCAGCTCCAGCCGAAGGAGATGGCACACCCCGTCCTGGACATGGAGACGGCCGGCATTGCGCAGGTCGCAGCGGAACAGGGGATAGCGCTCATGGCTCTGCGCGCCGTGAGCGATGGGCCCCGAGCGCCGTTGCCTTTTGACCTCGAGTCAATGACAGACAAAGATTTCAACCTGGACATCGGCAAGATCATCAAGATAGTTCTCCGCCATCCTCACATAATTCTTCAATCCCATCGGATAGTCCGGAATGTCGAGAAGGCCGCAGAGAACGCGGCCATAGCATTGGTCGCAGCGCTCGGACAGCCCTTACCCGTCCTCTCTCCATACAACAGTCCTTAGGATGGGTGGAGCGCTGTGGAACCCTTCAGCAGGGGGAATGCAATATACCTTTATGCGAATATCCACCTATGGCGCATACCCCTCTTGATATATCCCGACTCACGAATACTGTATAAATTTATCTTGTCCCAAATCACGAATCGGAGTTACTTTAGACAGCAGTGTAATGAAGATTATGACATATGGGTGGATGGAACCTGGGGTGTCTGCCACCTTCTTCTTTGTCTGGGGTTTTAATACCGATCCATATAAAACACCCTGGCATGAACAGTACCACGAGGAAAGATTTAATATATCGCTTGTTATGGCAGAAACGATACAGAGTGAGCAGTCGTCTTATACGGCAATCCCGATGGTATTTGGGGTTTTATATGGATCCATATAAACAATGATGGCGCGCCGCGCCGCATCATGGCTGTTGCATGAACTTGGTTGAGAGGTAATGTTGAATGAACTGAGGCGGGATGACGAGCGCCGTACCATCGGCGACAGATTGAATCAAGTATAATGTCCCCAGATTCAAGGCCGGAAGGCGGACCCGAAGATGTCTGCGAGACCGCAGTAATATTACAAAGCCTAAGGAGGGCAGAAACATGAAAAGAGTAATTTTAGTAGTGTCTTGTGTAACGCTGGCGGTTGTCCTGATGGGAAGTCTCGTTCATGCTCAGCAGGATGCGAAGGGATGCAGGGACCACCCGCTCTTTACCCGCATGCCGAATTTCTACATCGAGAGGTGTGAGAGTAAGGAATATGATGAAATCAACTTATATGAGCCTCCCCAAGGGGAAAAATCTGTAACTGTCGGAGGAAAGACGTATTGCATCGAATACCGGGTCCAGAAGGGATTTGAGGGAAAAAGGAGTCCTCTTCAGATCATGCGCAATTATGCAAACGCCGCCCGCAAGATAGGAGGGATCGTCTATGAGCGAACCAGCAACAATAATGCCTATATGAAAATTGTAAAAGACGGAAAGGAGATATGGGCGCTGGAAGATAATTACGGCAGCGACCGCTATTACCTGACAATCGTGGAAAAAGAGGCCATGCAGCAGGAGGTGGTCGCGGATGCGAAGTTCATGGCAGAGGTTATCAGCTCAACGGGCCATGTGGCCGTCTACGGGATATACTTTGATTTCAACAAATGGGACATCAAGCCGGAATCCGAACCCGCCCTCAGCGAGATTGCGAAGCTCATCTCGACTAGCCCCGGCCTCAAGGTATTCATCGTCGGGCACACGGACAACGTGGGCGGCATCGACTTCAACATGAAGCTCTCCCAGGCACGGGCAGACGCCGTGTTGAAAGCGCTCGTCACAAAGTACAAGGTGAGCGCTCAACGCCTCAAACCTTATGGGGTAGGGCAGCTCGCACCGGTGGCCACTAACAAGACGGAAGAGGGACGGGCCAAAAACCGCCGGGTGGAGCTCGTGGAGCAATAATACACGAGTTGAGATTCGGAGATGGCGCTCCGCATCTGGGGATCCGTGGGATAAGATAAGTGGGTAGAGTAGGAAACTGACTCCGCACACCAGCCGGGACTTTTGTCTGACGCCTT
>CAYGXB010000155.1:0-7578 GCA_964353605.1 uncultured Bacteriovoracaceae bacterium | reverse complement strand
AGCCCGTACGAGGCGAAGTTGTTGAGGATGCCCCCCATGAGTGCGATCCAGTAGATCTTGTCTCTGGCGATGGGCTTGATCTCCTGCCAGAAGGTGCCTTCCCGCACCTTCTCGTCCTTTTCCATGCCCGACTCGATGTAGCCGATCTCTTCCGCGGAGATCTTCGGGTGCGTGCGGGGATTGTTATAGACGAAGAGCCAGACGAGGGGGATGCTGACCCCGACCCCCAGGACGCCGAGGAAGATGAACATCCCGCGCCAGCCGATCCATTCGATGACCGGGACAAGGAGCAGAGGCGCCAGGATCGTGGAGAACATGACCCCGCTCACCCAGATGCCATTGGCCCGCGACCGCTCCTTGACTGGAAACCAGTTCTTCGTCAACAGGCTCATCATCGGGAAGTGCACCCCTTCGCCTACGCCCAGGAGGAACCGCACGGCGATAAAGGCCGTTAGAAACGATGCGAGGGGGGCGGTGATGGCGGTGAAGAAGGAAAAGAGGACGATGATGATGAGGAGGCTCTTGCGCGGGCCGATCTTCTCGGCCAGGGGCGAGAGCAACATGTTGGTCAGTCCGTAGCCGACGAAGAAGATGCTGATGAGCAGCCCGCCATATTCCCCCGTCTGGGCGACGGTCCATCCGAATTCATCGGTGATCTTGGGGAGCGCGATGGCGAGGTTGAGACGATCCAGATAGGCGATCGTCAGGGTAACCAAGAGCACGAACGGCAGTATCCACCGGACCTTTTGGGAAGTAACGCCTGTGTCCATGGGATCTCCTTTCAAGCCATGTTATGAAGACAACGGCATGGTCGTGCCGTCGATCCTCCTGCCATGTCAGCGGGTATGGTGCCGGTACCATGGTGAAGCAAGCGCCCCAGGATCTCTCTTCCTTGAGCAACAACACCTCTACGGCTCTCTGTCAAGCAGAATTTTCAATCTCTTGGGATGTTTCGGATAGGGAACCGAAAAATCTCAACCCCCCCATCCCCCCGATCTCTGCAGGGGGGCTAGCGCATTCGGGGCAATCGGGCAGCGCGTAACGAGAACATGCGGTTTGAGGATGTTGGGTCACTTCGACGCGATCTTCACTGTTTGAAGCCTCGCGCCGAAGTCGAACCGGGAAGTAAAAAGAGCACACCCCTGAAGTATGGGTGGCATGGGCCAACCCGAAGGCTTGCCCATGCGGAGGTTACCTTTGAATTCAGCCCGATACTACGCTGAGCACAGGTAAGACTTCATCAGCGCCCGTGGCACACAACAACCTGAAAATTAAATCTACCGATTTGATTCTTTAGCAAAGACAGAGTGAAAAGGTATCGCGATCAAATCTCCGATGATAAAGGTTGCATATATTAACACCATCGGTATGGCATAGCCGGGGAAATGTGCGGTAATCAAAAGGGGTAAAACAACACCGATGAACCATATTGACTTGTAGCAAAGTTCCATCAAAAGAACAGGCACAAATTTGAGGGGCGACCGCAGGCCCAATATGGACAACAACCCGAAAGCAGCATAGACGCTACCAAGAATTCCAAAAGCTATTGGTTCATTAACGGGCCAGGTGAACATCGCTTTCATCACTTCAGGCATGATGATCACACCCACTCCGAATAGCCCTGATACAACAATGGTGTAGATATACATTGCCTTGATCCAACCCCACCGAATCTTGACATCTTTAGACATTGCTTTTCCTCCTTTCTGAGATTAGTCGTATTTGTTGTAATTTCGTATTACAGATACTATACACCATACGGAAAATATTCGCACTATCCTGCTCATGGCCAACAACTGTGGAAAAATTACAAAAACATTACAGAACAAAATCTCTTTGTCTGTGGGGAATGCAGGAGGACAGGTTTATTTTTCACAACCATGCCCACACAGCACAAATAAATCTGGCCCCAGCTCTCCTCAGCAGCGAAAGTGCATGCCAAGCCCTAATTGCTGCCGGCCTGAGCGGCAATATGCTCCAGCACCTTTTTGGATGTCCATCCCAGTGCCAGCTTCGATCCGAGGTACACAGCAATGACCACGCAGGCGAACTTGGAGACCATGGCAGCCGCGAACGGGATGTTTGCCATACCGGCCCCCTGGAGAACCGCTCCGTAGAGTATGCCCAACACCAACCCCAGCAGCAGCATGAACAGGAACATGAGGAATCCGTGCCGTGCCTTGCCTTTGACGCCTTCCAGGGAGATGATGCCCACGAATACGCCCGTCAAGGTATACATGATCGCTGCCAGGAAGGTGAAATTGCACACAAACATGAAGGTAACTGCCAGGTCTGCCGCGACCGCCTTTGCCGGGAGAAGCCCCTGCAGATCTGGGAACTCCTGGGCGAGCTTCATGACCTCATGGTGGAAACCCCTGTTGGCAAGCGCGCCGTTGATGATGGCCTGTAAGATGATGTTGGGCAGGATGAATGTGCTCCAGAAGAAGGCGCCCTTTGACACACCGGCCCCGGAGCCCGGGCCATTGGTTGCAGGGCTGACCATGTCGCCTTCGATGAACCGGCTGGTTATGAGGTAGTGCGGTATGACATAGAGCAGAGAGATCACCACGGTCATGGTGGGGGTCGGCTTCCACCCGCTTAAGTAGATAATGCCTATTGCGAGCGCCGTGAGGCACAGGGCAACGGGTATGGATACCGGCAGTGTCATGCGCCAGGGGTTTCTCACCGGTCCGGCTTTGGCGCCCGGGGTTTGTGCCGGCAGGGCCACCCTTCCCTCGATGAGCTCCCTGCGGGCCGCAAAGAGCGTTCCCGCGGGCTGGAAAATGATGAATGCAAGGTACACGGTGGCAATGAACCATGCCGAGGTGAACTGGGTGTATTCAGTCCCCATGAGCCGGAAGACAAGCGGCCCTCCGAGCACGACAAGTATGCCGATGACAATAAAACTGAGAATGACCTGGACCGCTAGGACCTGCTTGACTCCGAGTTGCTTTGTTTTCTTGACTGCCATGGAAACCTCCCCTGTGCATTTTTTCTCGCTTTCAAAACACCTTATCCTCCCCTGATGAGGAAACCGCTCATCACGGGCAGACCAGTTTACCCATTAATTTCCCCCAGTATATCAGACAACTGACACCCTCGGTTTCCTTTCCTTTGACCCCCGCTTTCCTTGGCAGCGCTACTGCCGGAGATAGTCACACCAGTAACAACCTTCCGAACCGGGAACCGCCGTCTCAAGCGCGTGCGTGATATCATACAGCGCCAGGTGGGAAGTCGTACCGAACGGAAGGTCGGGGCTGCCGTCGACTACCGAGTGGATGACCAGCAGGCTGGCGTCGTTTTCGGCCCAGATCGGCAGCCAGTTGACATGGGTACCGGAACTCTGCCACACCGTTTGGAGGTCATATCCTCGTCGGCCCGGTTTGTCCACCGTGACGGTCTTCAACTTCCACTGTGCCAGGTTTTGGCTCTGGAGCCCCTCGGTGTGCCAGCATCCCGGACCCTCGTACGTACTGAACGCGATACGGGAATCCTCTGAAGACCAGGCCGGATCTACCTCCACATAGGCGCCGCCGGTATTTGAAACCGGGAAAAGCGCGTCAAAGCCCGTATGAGAGCTGTTGAGAATCCCGGCATATATCACCGCCTTGCACCCGGTTTGGGTCGTGTCGTAGTTGAAGGCGATCATCGTGCCGTCGTGTGACCATTCCGGATCGAAGGCGTACACGTTGAGATTGTTGATGATGTTCCTTTCGCCCGTGCCGTCCGTGTTGGAGATGTACAGCTTCGTGCTGCCGTTCCGGGACGACCAGTAGACTACCTCGCGCTTGTCGGGCGAGAGGTTCGGGTTGTAGTCCTGGAAGGCGTTGGTGGTGATGCGTGTTTCCTGCCGGTTGGACAGGTCCATCACGTATATCTCCGCCAGTGCGTCTTTGCCCTTCGAATAGGCGATCATGGTCCCGTCACTGGATATGTCCACGTTTTCCGGATAGAAGCCGTCCGGCAGGATCATTTCGTATACCCCGTTCGTAACCAAGTAGATCTCGCCCGAGTCGGGGATGGAATTATCCTTGTAGCAAACGGTCAGGATGTTGGTGTTATGAGGTGCGGTCTCGTCATCGCTCGACTTCCCGCAGGCGCCCACAAGCATCCCTGTTGCCAGGCACAAACCGGTGAATAGTATCCATCTCTTTTGCATGACCTATTCTCGCTGTTTTCTTCGCTCCCACGCTCCAGCTTTTTAAATATCCAGGCACCGTATGGTTTCAGGCCTTCTCCGTGCTCCTCATTTATATGGCCCAGGTTTCTTTTATTTGGGCAACAACCCGTCTGGGCCTGACACTTTTTCTGTGACCTTTTCTGTAATGTGTCGCATATTGGTTGCCCCCTATTTCTTTACTATCTCGACCCTGCGGTTCTTCGCTCTGCCTTCCTCAGTATTATTGTCAGCAATCGGTTTATCTTGACCATGTCCTACGGAGCTCAGGCGCTTTGCATCGATACCTTGGGCGATAATTGCTGTTGCAACCGCTTTCGCCCGGTCGCCAGAGAGTATCTTATTAGATCTTGAGTTACCCACGTTGTCGGTGTGGCCTTCAACGCTTATCTTGACTTCAGGGTTTGCCTTCAGCATCTGGACGATCTGTTCAATAATTGGTTTTGATTCAGGTTTAATGGTTGATTTGCCCGTATCAAAGTTTATATAAAGAGCTATATAGCCATCACGATTCAGTGCGACAAGTATGTCGTTTGCTGTGACGTCCTGTTTCATCGCCTCCTTAACGACGAGCGTAAGGTAGTAATCATTCCCATCATTGAAAGGCGCCACCTCCATCCAAAGCTCGCTGTCTCCCTTGATGACCTTACCGACCATCATTCGACCGCCACAGTTTTCCGCGCAGTCCGAACCGGAACACTCCCCGTCGAACACAATAGTGCCTCCCATACTCTTGACGGAATTCGAATAGTTACGCGAAACCTGAAGTTCACTGGACTGCTTTGCGTTTTCTTTCAAAGTATACGCCCTGAAATACTTTTTCCCCTCTATCGTAGTGCAATTCTTGCCGTTATAAAAACGATAATCAGCGAACTCCTGATCTGATGCGTCCGTAATCTTATAGCTCGGCATCCCGTTAAAATACGGCGTGTCCTTAAATTCAGATTCCGCCCCAGTTCTAGAGCACACTCCCAGAACCATAAAGCCAATGACACAAAAAAAACCGATGTGCATTACCCTGTTCATTTTAGTCCTCCTTTTATTCTATCTTTCTTAGTACTGTGCCTAGACATAATGGCTGTCAGTTGTAAGGCCTGCCTCGATGGTAACGTGGGTTAGGTGGGGACCACCCAGAGCCGACATGTCGAGCAGAGATGCATCAACAAAAAACCAAAGGAGGCAGGCCATGGGAAATTATACCATATTTGTAGGACTGGATGTACACAAGGATTCGATCGAGATTTTACGGTGCTTGGCCTCGACAATTGATAATTCACTTGCCGAGGACAGGCAACGTATTGTTCAGGCACCGTATGGTTCTTGCTGTATATCGAAGATGAAGAATGTCAGAGAATGGGCCGGAACGGTGAACACGTTATCCCGAAATAAGCCCGTCGGCACCGTATGGGGCGTAACATTTTCTCGGTTTTCCGGTGTATTGTATGCCTTCATAGGGTTGCCGGCATGCGTCATCTGGATGATCTTGGTAATCTGATAGGCCCTGTCTTCAAACCCAAAGAACATGAATTCACTCCGCATGGGCATGGTAAGATGCTTATTGATTACGGTCACGACTAATCGCTTTCCATCCTCTGAAATCGTGGCACTGCTATCCAGGTAGGGTGTTCCCTCATGTGCCGGAACATTCCGATAGGATTGGTTGGTAAATGTGTCTGAATCTGTCTCGGTTTTCAGATAATTGGTCTGTGCATACCGAGAGAACAGATACATGGCATAATAACTTGGTGTCTTGACGATACCTTCATCATCGGTACGGATCAAACCAAACGTATTGATCAACATGGAAAAGTTATTGATCGGACTCACCGGCGCATTCTTCTGCAGTACATGGAGGACCCCTGCAGCCCAGAGACCGTCCGTAAGCGGATGATTGGCCTTGATCAACTGGCTTGCTGTAAACCAGAGATTCCATTCATCAATCAGCAACCTGACTGGGGTATCTTGGCCCAATGAGGCGTCCATGTCCGCATGGCACCGGTCGATCATTTCCTGATACATCCGGGGTGAGCTCAGGACGGAATAGTACTCATCTTCCGTTTCGGCGCTCTTATCTTGCGGACCTCTGAAGAACGAAAACTGAGACGCAAATCCTATATAGCGATGGATGGAAAGATAATCCACATTGTCCTTGATCAGCGGCAGCAGGGTTACATTCCATGTCTCTGTCCCTTCTGATACGAGCAGGGACGAATCGATCTTATCAATCCCGGAGGCGACAAGTTTTATGGTTGGATCCCGCATCTTCATAAGCTTCGCATACTGGTTATATCTTTGGGCATAAGCTTGGGCGGACTCCTCGTATCCAATAGTCCATTTCCCCCAAACCTCGTTCCCGATCCCCCAGTACTTGACGTTATAGGGTTGAGGATGGCCGTTCTCCGCGCGCTTCCGGCCCCATGGTGTTTCGATCGATCCATTGCAGTATTCAACCCAATCCGCAGCATCCTCAGGGGTTCCCGATCCGTAATTTACATTGATATATGGCTCTACATCCAGTTTTTCGCAGAGGGTGAGGAACTCATCGGTCCCAAACTGATTATTGTGATCCGGCCCCACAACGCCATAGTGCCCTGGAATAATGGATAACAAGGTGTGCTTTGAAAAATTGTAGAATTTCCCTTGTGATATACTGCTCTCGGCCCAGAACTCATTCTTGTTCAGGGGTCTCTTGTCGCGCGGTCCAATGCCGCGTTTCCAAAAATAAGATTCTGTAAAATTCCCGCCCGGCCATCTCAAGACGGTTTTCCAAGTGCCTTTCCCCTGCGCCATTTCTGAGATGGCATCGAAAACATCCCTCCTGACGAGACTCAGCATAGGCTCATCGAGCGTTGGATGCTTTTTCAAATGCTCATCATAGATCCATATCCCATCATGGATCTGGTCGCCCACTTCTTCAATGAAGTGCCCGTAGATCTTGGGATCGATCTTATGGAGTACCCCGCTATATATCTTGATAGTCCCCGATGGAATAGAAGCCTCGCCTGCAAGCTCCTTATCCGCAGGGCCCGGGATGTTGTGATCGCAGGCTGCACCAGCTATCCATACGAGGATGAGCAGGAAAGGAAGCATGAATTTTGACCGCATCAAAAGATCCCCCTTTAAGAAAGTATAGGAGCTGTAAATTGATATCTCAGAGTTTCTATATTATGGCAGATAGGAGAGTCAAGTCCCAGATTTTCTGTAAATGAGCTTCTCCGATATAAGCACTATGCTGTTAGAAGATCTTCCATCTTCTTGGCCGCTCCCTCATCTTTGAAGATGAGGGAGCGACGGCCCATCCATTCCTTACGCATTTCCCTCGCCAGGGCAGTTACCAGTCTGAGACAAGAATCCTGGTTCGGGAAGATCCTCATTAAGGGTGCCTGGTCTCGGCAATTGAC
>CAYGXB010000154.1:0-7629 GCA_964353605.1 uncultured Bacteriovoracaceae bacterium | reverse complement strand
AAATTAGAAGATAATCATTCCGATGCTGGCTCACTCTCTATCAAATCTCATTATCTCATGGACGTCCCCGCTGGTTCCGGAAGGTGTTCGCGTTGAGGGGAACCTCGGAATACCCGCCCTTGAGGCCCATCGGGCCGTAGCATGTGGCACAGGCTGCGGTGGTCACGAGCACAAGAGCGCAGAACCAAATCCTTCTGCGTCGCATCGCTTTCTCCCTTTCGTTCTCGGATGATCCGAGAAGTCGTCCAACACTGAGCATCAGGCGCTGCTGTAAGCCGTCTCCTGCATGCTCTTGTTAGGATCCATCTATTGAGTCTCGCGCGACCTGAGAGCGTTTCCACCCCATCGTAGCATATAACCATAGGTCAACGACAAGAACGGCTTGTTCTCCCCGTGCTTCCGAGTTTGCAATATCTTTCCAGACCCTCTGAAGCCCACGATCGTAATCAGCGTCAACCAGAATTCCCAGCTGCGAAACAATTGTCTTGTCTAAAAGACCCTCTTCGATTGCCTTGCGGGCAGGGAACTGCATGGACATATGATGCGCTTCGACTGTGTGGCATTCGGAAAAACCCGCCCCGTGCATCAACCTCTCAATTTCTGAGGTCGGTGGGTAGCGTCGTAAGTCGAGTTCGCGCACGCCATCGAAGTAGTCATAGACGCACCATTGATCACGTCCCCTGTGGGGATCCATCCCAACGATCAGCAGGCCACCATCGGTACGGAGAACGCGACAGGCCTCTGATACGAACTGGGACTTCCTTTCAAAATGGTGTACTGCGTTGACGCAAAACAATCGATCGAACGAATCGTCCTCCCAGGGGATTTCGTGGGCATGCCCCTGCTTCAGATCTCCGCTCGGTACGTGATCTCTTGCTTGCTTGAGCATCTGTGGTGAAGGGTCCATGCCAGATGCCGAGTAGCCGTGGCTTTCCAGGAACGCAAGCCAATGCCCGGTTCCACAGCCCACTTCAAGAACTCTATGGGCGGAGTTGCTTCCGACAAAACTCAGAAGCACACGTTCGATTCCATCGAACGAAATCCCGTTGTAACGTCGGTCGTACTTGGCAGCTACGTGGCGATAGTCAATGGATCGCTTCATGTCTTGCTCCTTTGGAATCTAACGTCAAGCTCACCTGCCGCTATGGAGCGCAGCAGAAGAGCGGTCAGGTGCAGCGCCTTGTTATGCCTGTGGTTTCTTAACAAAACTATATGTCTTGCTGTTTCTCTTATATAGGTCAAACAGCTTACTTTCTTTCATTGCCGATAAAATATCTTTTGCTTTCATATGATGATCACTGAAAGATAGGGTTCCGTCATCTTTCAAAACACGATATATTTCCAACAATACTTTTTGCTTATCACCCAGCATGTGAAAAATGTCATAAAGCAGGACTGTATCTACCTCTTGATTTTGCAATCCTGTCGAACAATCGGAACATATTGTTTCAATATTTGACAACCCTGACTTCGAAGCGAGATTCTTCACTTTTTTGACAGCAAGAGGGTGAATGTCTAAAGCATATACTTTTCCGTTCACTCCAACAGTTTTTGAAACAGGAATGATGTAACTTCCAGGTCCACACCCAAAATCAAGAACTCTGGAATTTGGCTTAATGTCAACTTCTTTTAATATATTTTCTCTTGGTCTAATCATATCCCTGCATCTGAGAATAAAAGACATTATTGCAAATGCAATCTTAGGAATTGGCTTATCCATTATTTACCTCTACAGTTTTATAATATTTTTAAAGGCATAACAATGATTATATAGTCTGAATAATACGGGAAACAGAGACTGTGTCCTTCTGTATATGAAGTTCCCGCCTCTTCTTGTCTTTTCGCGTAATGTCATTCATATCAACCAGTTAACAGATAGTTCCCTATCAACCACTCCGGGTTTATAAAGTCTGTATAAACCCAGTCAAAGACCGTCAACCGGGCTGCGGACGCCGTGGCCTCCTTTGTTCAACACAGGGGTATAAATCATGGTCGAGCTGACGTCTTTGTATCCCAGGAGATCATGGTGTCAGGTCTTGATCTTTGAATATCTTGGTCAAATTTATAGATCAAGACTTGACACTTATCTCTTCGGCTAGGGCGTCGTGATTTCAACGAGCTCCGTCCGCGCACCCGACTTGATGTCGACCTCGAGCATCAACCCGACGCCTGGGGCGTAGTACTTGTACTCATTGACGTCAGGCTCCAGAGGCGTGAACTCCCGGGTCTGCAGGCAGTTATCAAAGCTGCCATAGGGCACTATCACAGATTCACTTAAACTGACCACTTCTGCCATGTCTTCGGCCTCGCACGCATAGTACTCCTGTCGGTAAGGTATACCTATCGGCGGCTGTGTGGCGTGCATGACGATCCCGGGTTTCGCGCCGTCCACTCCCGCCTCCCAGGAGCCTTCCGTGCTGACGACCTTGCCGCCCTCGTACTCCTTCGTGTCTTCACCGAAATACCAGACGTTGCCTGCCTTGTCTTGTGCATACCAATCGTAGGTATCTTCGATGATCTCGTCGTCCACAGACACAACATCATGAACGACGATAGTTGTTACACCAAGGATCTCCTTGCTGTCATTGGTCACTGTGACCTCGATCGTCTCTTCACCGCCCTGGTAAACGTACCGCGTTCCCGATACGAGCGGCAACAACGGATTGTTGACCGCAGCAACAAAGTCGGCAGGGTTGATAGAAGGATTATACGTCGGATCCGGAGTGCAATCTTCTTCATTTTCATGAGAGCTATTAGACTTGCAACATCCCGTTAGGCTCGTGACTGCGAGAGCAAGAAAGAAGATGTAGGTAAGGATTCTCATTTCTCGACCTCCTTTTTCTGTGGCGGGCATGTACGCCTGACGCTTGCGCCAGTCCGAATCATGCCCATGTTATGTGTTCCTTCTCTTCTTTCGTAACACGAGCTTAATCGAGAGATAAGGGAACAAGAAAATTACAATAGCACAGATTTTGGTAAACGCCATTCCCCAATAATTTACTAAAGCAAAATCACGCCTGCTTAATTCGAACCATCCTGCATGGATGCTATACGCCCAGTCTCCTGCCACCAAATATAAAACGAACCATAATAGCAATAGAGCAACGGACAGAAGAAAACAACACAGAAAGATGCCCGCTACTCGATGCAGTAAATTGTCTTGTTCGTCCTTATTCATGTCCGATACTCCACCATTACTGTATTATCTACATAACAATTATGAGGCGGCGTGACTCATCACCACTGATGCACGCGACCATGCCAACCCTCATAATCAGATGTCACCTCCAGAACTACTTGGCATCCATTGTTGAATAGGGTTCTCTGGGCTACGCGATCCGCATAGCCCGCCGCAGCCCTAAAGAACCCGCTCGACCGCCTGTCATGAGCGCGGGCACACTCCGTCCACATTAGGTGAACGGGCAGGGTCTCGATTGATGCATAGAACATATACCCTCCATAATAGGCCGTGCATGGCTGATGTCAATACCGGTGCATGGGCGCGATGAATCGCGCCCCTCCGAAATAAATCCCCCCTGCCTGACCTTTTACACAGAGAAGGGCCAAAAGAGGTTCGCAGGAGGTTATCCGTCAAGTACCTTGTGTTGCGCAAGTGTACGGGCCATAGCACGGCCACTCTGCAGCCGCTCCCGATGGCGATCCAACGTCCCAAGGCAAGATCGGCGGGTGGCCAGTATAAAGGACATGTGTCGTTAATATGTGTGCCATGGGCAAAGCCAAGGGCTTGCCCGTGTTCCATGCAAATCACATCATCCAGGGGATATTTCTATCGAGTTATCAAGGGGACATTATCAAAGAGTTAAGACACTAGCGCAATTTTTTTGATTGACCTACAACCAGCTTCCCACCTATACTGTTTCCGTCCTGAAGCAACTTAAACCATTTTCTTATCATTCAAGAGGAGGGCCACATGATGAAGATCAATATCGGAGAGTTCATGACCCGACGGGCAATGCTTACCCCGGAGAGGGAAGGGCTGGTTTGCGAACATATACGCCGTAGTTTTGGGGAACTCAACGAGCGCGCGAACCGGCTTGCAAATGCCATGCGGGGCCTCGGGGTTGGGCATGGCGACAGGGTGGCCCTCCTAGCCCTGAACGAGCCCGAGTATTGTGACCTGCTCTTCGGTCTCGGCAAGATCGGCGCTATCTTGGTTCCGGTCAACTACCGGCTGGCGGGACCTGAGATCCAGTACATCCTTTCCGACAGCGGCGCAAAGATATTCATTTTCGGTAAGGAATTCACGACGACCGTTGACTCCATCCGAAAAGAAATCCCGGCAAAGAAGTGCATTGCCATCGCGGAAGACCCGCCGGAGTGGGCGATCTCTTACGAGAAACTGATCCGGGATTCGTCCGGTCATGAACCGGAGATCAAAGGCGGCGATGACGACACGTTGACGATTCTTTACACGTCCGGAACGACCGGGAAGCCCAAGGGCGCCGAACTCACCCATGCCTACTATTTCTGGAGTTCGATAAACCTGTCGACGACGCTCGGCCTGGACATCGGCACTACGGCTATGATAGCCCTTCCGCTTTTCCATATCGGGGCCTTGGCTTGCCCGCCCTGGGGAGTCCATGTGGGCAGCAAGGCCGTCCTGCTCCGGAGCCTTGATCCCAAACGCTTCCTGGAGCTCTTGGGGGAGGAGAAGATCACCGGCTTTGGTGCGGTGCCTGCCCTGCTGGATTTCCTCAAGTTTGTGCCCGACTACGAAAAGTATGACTGGAGTTCGGTCAAGGTCATCCTGGTTTTCGGCGCACCCGTGCCGGTCACTTTGATCAAGGAATATGAAGCTGCCGGAATCAAGGTCCGCCAATTATACGGTCTAACCGAATGTAATACGGCCAGTGTGCTCGATGCCGAAAATGCGCTCTCAAGGGCCGGTTCTTGCGGCAGGCCGTTTTTCCATACCGAAATCCGTGTGGTAGATGTCAACGGCCAGGATGTCGGGGCCGAGGAACTGGGCGAGGTGTTGTTGCGTACGCCGAATATGATGAAAGGATACTGGAACAGGCCCAAGGATACCGCTGCAACCATAAAGGAGGGATGGCTCTATACCGGGGACATCGCAAAAAAAGACAAGGACGGCTTTCTCTACATTATGGACCGGAAAAAGGACATGATCATCTCCGGCGGAGAGAATATCTATCCGGCCGAAATCGAAGATGCGCTCCTGCAAAACCCCAAGGTGGCCGATGTAGGCGTCATCGGATATCCGCATGAGAAATGGGGCGAGGCGGTCAAGGCCGTCGTCGTGGTGAAGCCGGGGGAAAAACTGAGCGAGGAAGAGCTCATCGCGTGGTGTCAGGGCAGGATCGGGAAATTCAAGATCCCGAAGAAAGTGGTTTTTGCGGATGCCATTCCCAGAACGCCGACGGGCAAGATCCTGAAACGCGTGCTGAGGGAGCAATATAATTAGGAACGTGCTCAGTGGGTTCGGGAGTACTATAGAAGTAAAAACGTAGTCGAAAGTACAATAGATGTGCCCCTTGGTCATAGCCGGGCGGGTGACCAATATAAAGGGTATACTTCGTTAGCGTGTGTGCCTTGAGCAAAGCCGAGGGCTTGCCCGTGTTCCTTGCAAATCACATCATCCACTGGCAAGACTTCGTCTTGGCTAGTGCCACCCAACATGACTATTTCTTCGAACCTTGCCTAGTCACTCGCCGCCGAAGGCTACCGTCGGGTTCAGCGACAGCTTAGACAGCCAGCGATTGCTGCGAAGTCAACCATGCCTCTGCTTCGCCGACTGCGCGGAAAACACACGTCATGCGAAATCGCTCCTGGGAGAAGATCTCGAACATTCGCATCATACCAAACAGCACTTCTTTGCAGGCCACGATGGCACAGGCGTTGAACTTGACTCTCTCGCGAATCCTGCCTATTTGGTAGCTGACCGCCCTAAGCTGGTTAGCTTCCGGTATAGAAGTCGTTTCACTCAGATCCAACAAGACGTCGAGGCGATCCGGGCAGTCAGGATCTCGCTCCAACTCTTGGAAGTGATCGACCACTTCGTCAAGGGTTACAGCGCCGATGCACCTGGTTCGGATGATTCCTTTTCCTTGTCGATGTGGTATGTCACAGACATTGCTGTCTCCTCTCTCAGGCCGTCAAATGTCCAATATCAGTCGACACTGCAAGCGGCCGAAGTGAGATATAGCCATCACCCTCGCGTTCAATAATTGCAGTGAGTTTCATCTGATCCCTCCTATCGTAATCTGCATAACCTTATTATAGCACAACACATATAATTTTGATAGTGCCTAAAGATTACTATAATACAGTTTTACATGGCCATCAGGTTATACAAAAACCGATGCCCGCTCACGCGCATATAATGATACTCTGCGTTTAGTCAGAATCGAGTCAAGGTGGGCTTTGTTATGTCGACTGAGGAGGAGAAAAGGTACCTGGTCTTGGTATTTGACAAAGTTAAAATCCTTCGCTGCGCTTAAGATGAAACGCAACCAATAAATCGCATCATGAAGAAAATATCCGGTGCATACTGCAAACGATGCCTAAAGGGCAATCCGTTTTGGGGTTTTCGGATCGCCCTTAAGGGATCGCCTGCGACTTTGGCGCGAGGCTTCACACAGTGAAGTTTGACCGAAGTGACCCGGCACCATCGGACTAATGGTTCCTGGCACTGGCACGCGCTGTGATGTTGCCATGATGGATCTGGCCTTCTCCTGAGACCAGGAGGAGGGCGGGTGTGGTCGAGTTTTTGATTTAACTTGACTCCCTAGGTGAGTTCTCTATAGTTTGGATAATTTATCATATGAGTTGAGGGGAATAATATGCCCAGAAGGGATGATATCAAAAAGGTGATGATCATTGGTTCCGGACCTATCGTGATCGGTCAGGCGTGCGAATTCGACTATTCCGGGACCCAGGCCTGCAAGGCGCTGCGGGGGCTTGGATATGAGATCCTCCTCGTGAACTCGAACCCCGCCACCATCATGACCGATCCGGAGATGGCGGATATCACCTATATCGAGCCCCTGAATGTCAAGACGCTGACCGAGATCATCGAGAAGGAGCGGCCGGACGCCATCCTGCCGAACCTCGGGGGGCAGTCGGGCCTCAACCTGACCTCGGAGCTCGCGCGCGCCGGCGTGCTTGAACGCTGCGGGGTGAAGGTCATCGGCGTCAATGTAGATGCCATTGAGAGGGGTGAAGACCGGATCGCTTTCAAGGAAACCATGCGCAAGCTCGGCATCGAGATGCCGCGAAGCGATCCAGCCTTCAGCGTGGAGGAAGCGGAAGAAATCGCCGCCCGCATCGGCTACCCGGTGGTGCTGCGTCCGGCCTATACCCTCGGTGGCACAGGCGGCGGGCTTGTCTACAACGTGGAGGAGCTCCGCACCGTGGCAAGCCGGGGCCTATCAGCGAGCCTCGTGGGACAGGTGCTCGTCGAGGAGTCGGTCCTGGGGTGGGAGGAGCTCGAGCTCGAGGTTGTGCGGGACGCCAAGAACAACATGATCACGGTATGCTTCATCGAGAATATAGATGCCATGGGTGTTCACACGGGCGACTCCTTCTGCGCCGCGCCCATGCTCACTATCGCACCCGAACTCCAGCAGAAGCTCCAGAAATATTCCTATG
>CAYGXB010000153.1:0-7630 GCA_964353605.1 uncultured Bacteriovoracaceae bacterium | reverse complement strand
GGGAAATTCGAGGTGGGTTGTGGTAACATCAGCAATTTTCTTATGGAGATAATTTCCTCCGGTGGCCATAATGAACTCAGGCGTTTCATTCACCAACGAAAGGATCATCGAGATATCATGCGGAGCGAAACTCCAAAGGATATCCTCCTCGCGCCGTATCTTGCCGAAATTGAGTCGGTTAGAATATATGTAATTTATCCTGCCCAGCTCACCATCCTTAATCAGTTCCTTGAGTCTTCTGAATACCGGGTGATACCGGAGGAGATGGCCGACCATCAGGATCCTCGATTGTTTCTCGGCTATATCCTTCAGCTCGCATGCCTCGGAAACATCCAGGGCTAAAGGTTTCTCCACATATACATCCTTTCCTGAAAAAAGGGCCTCTCGGGCAAGGGAGAAATGCATAGCAGCAGGAACAGCCAGCACAACACCCGCAATACCCTGGTCGTTCAACACTTCATGATAGTCGGTAGTGCGCTTGACTTTTGGATACCTATCCTTGTATGTTTTCAGTATCTGATCGCTTGCATCGCATATAGAGGCAAGGGCGTCTAGATCGGCATAATTTCGCACCAGGTTCCGGCCCCAGTATCCTGCACCAATAACCCCAATTGCAAGAGCACGCTTGGTGGCCATCTCGCTACTTTCTCGCTTTAGTGAGCATATAATTAAATATCTCCCTTGTTTCCCACGAATACCTTCCGCTATTCATACACCCTCGGCCCCAAAAGATAAAATTCTTTCTCATGAACCTTGCATATGCAAATTGTAATATAAAGATATACCGTATCATTTTCAATCCTTTCTTGGATGCTCCCCATTCCACCCTTTATGCTTCTCTCTTTCCATTTATAGCACTTAACCTTGGGTGTCTATCATCCATCCCCCGATGAATCCGGAGCATCTCCTCTGCTCTACTCTCGACATGCAGGTTCTCAGGGAAGTTCTTGCAGTTCCATTGACATTGATGGACCATCAACCTTGAATATCCCTCATACCTTTTAAAAAATGTCCCCAGTAGACGAGTATCTTTTCACTGAGCAACTCCCTCTCTCTCTGGGATAAGAGAACCTTCCATACCATGACTGTCATCAAGATTAGTATCGCTCCCCGCATGAGATACGAATACAGTAGGGAAGCCATGATAGGTCTCTGACCAGCAATGCCCAGGATGAAGGTCAGGGATATCAAGAGTATCGGCTTCTTGAGGGAAAAGCGCAGGGGATAGCATCGGTAGGCGAGTACCGTATAAGCTACCGATTTTACGAGATGCCCCACCAGGACGCTGAATGCGACCCCCAAGATCCCGTATCTTCCAACCGTAAACCATATCGCGAGCGCGGTAGTAGCGATAAAGATGACATAGCAGTACAATGCGATATAGCTCTTTTTGGAAAGATCGATCCCGATACCGGTGATCCAGCTCATGGATTCCAGGGAAAAAGCAAGCGCCAGAGGGAATACGACCATGCTCGCAATCATATACCGGGAAGATGCCAGGATCCATATTACTGGTTCGGCAAGGAATGCCAAGGAAAGGACGATTAGGCAGATCACGATGGTGAAATAGAGCAGGACCTTATCATACGTCTCCTGGACATTGTTCTCTTTATATATTGATAAAGAGAAAGGACCCCACGCGGTCTGGAAAGCCTGGATAGGAAGCTGTATCATGGTGGCTATCTTGTAACCTGCTGCATACAAACCCAGGGCCTCGAGACTCAAAAAATGGTTGATGAACGTCCTGTCAAGGGCGGGGATACTGGCGCCGAGCACGGATATCCCCCCATATGGCAGGCCGAAGACCAGGAGGGGTTTCAGGTGGTGGAGATTCTTCGGCAGGACAAGCCAGGTTCGACAGAAGTATAAACCGAGGACGGCAAAGACTGCATTGACGAGGAGCGTTGCCCAGAAAACCCCGTATATCCCGCTCTTGAGAATGAAAATGAAGAAGAGTACGAGGAGGACTGTCACTGCTGTCGAACCGAGGGAGATGATGATAAAGCGGGTGCGGGCAAAGGTCCACTTGAGGAGATTGCGGGAGAAAGTGATGATGACAGCAAATGGCACTGAGGCAATGACCAACCATGCGAGGGATGTATAGCCTTCCTTGGCCATGAAACCGGCTGCCAGGTGACCGGAAGAGAGAAAGAGCAATGGCAGGATCAAGACCAGGAGAACGATCTGAAAAAAAAGGGCCTGCGAGATGACTTGTTTGCGGGTTTCCTCGTCCTCGTATTCATAGAAATAACGCGCAACGGCCGAGTCCTGCCCAAGGACGAAAAAGATTGAAATCAGCGTCCCGAGCACCGTAAAGGCATCGATAACGCCGAACTCTGTTGTCGTAAAACAGCGGGCCAATACAGGGAAGAGAAAAAGGGAGAAGAGCTTGCTTATTGCCGAGGCGCCCCCATAGAGCGCTGAGTCCCTCAGCAGGAATTCTATCCTGCTCGATAGGGAAAGCCCTGCCGGCGAATCAAGGAAACCGTCTGTCATAACGGAGAGCCTCGCACCGAAATAACCTCCAGCACCTGTTTCTGAAATTTAAACAAGTAGTACTTTTTTTGTATTTCTTGCACAACATGAGGGAACAGGGGGCATTCTATACCGTAAAATTTCCTGAATTCTGCATGATAAAACACGGATGTCTCACATGCCTGTTTACCAGGTCTCGGCCGAATTCTCGACTATATACTCCACCGCTCGTGAAGTCTCGACAATCTTTTCATGCAATTTTTCAGGAAGATGTCTGGGGAAACCCCTGCGCTAAAGGCAATTGAGATAAAACAGCCTGTTCGATTTGCGATATAGTTGCTCCCGGGTTTGATGCCCGAGAGCGGGCCATTGCTTCTCCAACCCTTAAACCGGCTGTATGCAAATTGATCAACGGCTTGGGTCCGAGATAATCGGTTGCAGCACTCATATACCCTGGTGGAGCGAATAGATCAGGAGAACAACGAAAACCGCACCTTGTCAATTCTTCCCGATCCACGCCGCCACAAATATGCGCTACGACCAAACCGGGATTGAGAGAACGGAGGTCTTCAGCACGCAAATCACCTCCCGGGCCGAGGAGCATTCTCCGGCTGTGATGCTCAACAAACACCATGCCATCAGCAATCTTGATCGCTTTTAATGCCCTATCAGTCTGTAATGCCCCCCTTTTTTGGGGATTCACCAAGATCACGCGACTGCCAGCCGTCCGCAAAGTGTCTGCACTCATCGCAGCAAATTCACCGCTCCCTACGACAGCGATGGTTGCATCACGTATTTCAATATCGAGACTGAAGAGAAGTTTCATGGCTATGTATCCAATGTATTCAAAGATCCGCAATGCAGGGTGATGTTCGTTCGTTCCAAGTACAGGTAACCCCAGACGATGGCATTCAGCCAGGTCCAACTCCTCAGTTCGGTATTCCCACGTCTCCCACATGAGGGGAATGACCGCTGTCGGTTTCAGACGTTGTAAGAGTTGTGCATTCAACGGTCGTACAAAACCCAGGTTTGTTACAATATCGGCCTGAATCAAGCGAGGATCGTTTCGGTCAAACACTATATCAACCTTATTCTCCATACCCCAGCGTTGTGCCAGCTCCAACGTGCTCGTTGCCACATCTTGGGCCGATCCATAGTGCGAATCTCTGGTCAGGGCATAGACCTTTTCCGCTCCTGCCAAGGCGGCAATGAGGGCGGTCAACATGTAATACCCAGTGGCTGCCTCGGTTAGTACGATGAACTCATTCAGATTGAGGGAGAATGTATCGATTGCGCGGGCTATCAAACGGCGACATCGCACCTCATTGTGAGGGATTATTGCATGAGAGGCGTAATGCATCTGTTTCGTATTCCTCCTCATGCCTGTTGGTTCATACCAGATATTTTCTTAACCACCATTCGACATTGAGGAGGGACCAGATGAACAACCTCCGGTTCTGCTGACCTTCCAGATGCTCATTGACGAGCTCCTGCACGGATGTCTTATCGAGATACTCATAGATCCGGGATTGATTGTTAAAAATGATGCGTTTGACATAGTCAATGCTTTCACCCTTGAACCAGGATGCATCCGGGGCCGAAAACCCCTGCTTCTCAGCTTTGGTGATGACGCCGGGGATGTAGCGTTCCATTACCTTCCGCAACAACACCTTTCCATCCCGGTGTTTCTGATAATAGACGAGGTTCTTCGGCCGGGGATCGTTTTCATTGATGCGGGCAACTTCACTCAAATTCTGGAGCTTATATCTGACCGGCAAACGCATGGCAAAATCGACGAGATCATTATCGAGGAACGGCACCCTCGTTTCCAGACTATGGGCCATGCTCAACTTATCCTCAACGATCAGGAGCCCATGGAGGAACGTCTTGGCTTCAAGGTAGAGCGAATGGTTCACATAGTCTTCGGGCTTCTTCAGTACGTGCCCATCCTTTTTAAAGACATCCCGGAAAATGTCCCGTGTCCAGACATGGCTCACCTCATTCCATACCGGAACGAAGATCCGCTTGATGTCACGATTGTCTATGAGGCGCTGCCAGTAGAGGTAATATCTATCCACATAAGCTTCGAAACCTTCATTAACCACAGCCCGGTAATACCTCCAAGGATACCCGCCGAAGAGCTCGTCACCACCACCGCCCGAAAGGACAACCTTGACAAATTTGGATGCCAATTGGGCAGTGTAGTAGTTTGGATAACTCTGCCCTACACGGGGTTCTTCCAGATGCCAAGCCATTGCCGGGAGAATCCTCTCCATATCCCCGGCCTTGAGGACCATTTCATAATGTTCCGTCTGGAAGAGGTAGGACATGTACTCCGCCCTCTCCCGCTCATCGAACCCCAACTCCAGACCGGATACCGAGTGGAGGTCAAAACCGCAGGTGAAGGTTTTCAGATAGGGGAATTGGCGAGCGGCAATAGCGGTAATGGAACCTGAATCCATACCGCCACTCAAGTATGCCCCTACGTCTACATCGCTCACGAGTTGGCGGTTTACCGCCTGAAGGAAAAGCCTGTCGAGCTCTTCTAGGTAGTCCTCTTGCCTTAAAGGAGTTTCAGGTTCCTGAAAATCGTAATCCCAGTACTGGACAAACGTCAAGGTACTGGTGAGGGTGCCGAGGCCGAGTTTCGCCCAGCAGCCGGCAGGAAAAATTTTTATCCCCTTGAGGAGGGTCTTATCGGTGAAGATATTCTGGAAGGTGAAGTATTCCAAGAAGGCTTCGAGGTCAACCTCGCGCGTGATGGAGGGATGGGTAAGGATGGCCTTTTGCTCGGAGGCGAAAATAAACGTATTCCCCGCGAATGTGTAGTACAAGGGCTTAATGCCATAGCGATCACGGGCAAGGAGAAGCTCCTGCCGGGTCTTGTCCCAGATGACAAAGGCAAACATGCCGTTGAAGCGCTCGAGGGCTTCCACGCCCCATTGGGCATAGGCATGGAGCACTACCTCGGTATCCGTTCGCGAACGGAAGGTGTGCCCCAGGCTTTCGAGTTCCAGCCGCAGTTCCTGGAAATTATAGATCTCACCGCTATACGAGATGGAATAATTCCCATCCGCGGTGATCATGGGCTGGTGACCGGCTGGAGAGAGGTCGATGATGGCAAGACGGCGATGCCCCAAGCCTATGAAGCTGTCGATATAGAAACCTTCCCCATCCGGGCCGCGGTGGGCAATGGCATCCGTCATCCTCCGTACAAAGACGGCGGAGACTGGTTCACCGTTGAGATTGAATATCCCTGCTATGCCGCACATGCTCCAAACCCCTCAAAATATATCGGAGATTCCTATTTCTCTTGGAAATGTCCCCGGAGCTCTCTTATGACAGCGTCCTGGTCTTCTTCCGTCATTTCGTGATACAAGGGTAATACGAGGCAATGCTCGTATGCAAAAAGGCTCCCTGACAGCATGCCTTTGATCTCACACCCCTCTCCCGGGGTAAAAGCCGGATGCAGATGCAGGCTGTATGTCCCGATCTGCACCTCTATCCCTTTGGCCCGCAGGGAGTGCATGATTGTATCGCGATTTTCAATGAAGATGCAGGCTGACTGATAGGAATTACTGCCCCCTGGCGTTGTTTCCGGAAATGTGATGGCCTTACAGCCTTTGAGCAGCTCCCGGTAACGTCGACTCAGGGTCCTGCGCCTTTCGAGGAGTTCATCGATATGCTTCATCTGGACAAGGCCTATTGCAGCAAGGATATTGCTCAGCTTATAATTGGTGCCGATGCGCTCGAAAACGGTTCCCTCGCGGTTAGTGTGGGATCCCATGCCGAAATGCTTGAAGGAATTCAACCATGCGGCCCACTCCGCATGATTGGTGGTTATCATACCGCCTTCACCCGTGGTGATGAATTTCCGCGGATGTAGACTGAACACGGCAATATCCGCCTGGTTTCCTACCTTTTTCCCGTGGTACTCCGCTCCGAGTGCGCAGGCGGCATCTTCCACGATGTATATCCCGTAATGCGCCTTCATTTCCACAAGCCGGTCGTAATCGAGGGGGTTTCCAAAAAGGGAAACAGGGATGATGGCTTTAGTCCGTTCCGTTATCGCATGTTCAGCGGCATCATAATCAATGAGCATGGTGGCAGGATTGATATCCACGAGCACGATCTTGGCCCCCACGAGCGCGACAACATCGGCCGTTGCGGGGTAGGTGTAGTCCGGAACGATCACCTCATCGCCCGGACCGATGTTCAGAACGCGCAAGGCCATCTCCAGTCCCGTAGTGCAGGATGTGACGGCAATGGCATGCTTACAGCCGATATAGGCCCGGAAGGCATCTTCAAAGGCTGCCGTCACCAAACCTTCCGTCAGGTATCCGCTGTCAAGCACCTCGCATACCCTGGCCTTAACCTCATCGGTGATGTAGGGCCGGATTAAGGGGATCTTTTTCTTCTTTGATCGCATACAATATCAGACGTGCTGCCTTTACGCCTTAAGCCCTTTTTTTCCTCTTTTCCACCTCTTCCATATGGGTTCTGCGCCACTCCACAAGGCGTCTGAGGCCTTCTTCAAGATCAACGCTCCAGGTGAAACCGAGATCCTGCGCTGCGGCCCTGGGGTCGCCAACCCTGTTGGTGACAAAGGTCGTTCCCGCTGGTTCGTACTGAATCGGCAGGGTTGACCCGGTAATCTCGAGCAGCAATTCGGTTAGCTCCTTAATCGAGATCTTGATGCCCCGACCGACATTATACCATCCGAAGGGGATATCGCTCTTGAGGGCGCATACATTGGCTCGCGCGGCATCCTCCACATAGATGAAGTCATAAGCCTGACTGCCGTCACCATATACCACAGGGGGCAGCCCCTTATCGAGATTGTCCAGGATCTTCATCATGACCGCGATATAGGTGCCCTTATAATCCTGGCGTGGACCATAGACATTCATGTACCTCAATCCCGCACCGTTTAGACCGTAACGCCTATGGAAGGCCTTGAACATGTGTTCTCCGGCGATTTTCGTCGCCCCGTAAAACGTCCAGTTGTTGTAGGGATGGTTTTCCGTCATGGGCTCTTCAACGGCGTCTCCATAGACGGATGCGGAGGAGGAATAGATCAATCGCGTGATCTTGTTGGCGACACAGGCCTCAAGGCCATTGAAGTGACCGCGTATGTTCACGTCAAAGGCCGACC
>CAYGXB010000152.1:0-7767 GCA_964353605.1 uncultured Bacteriovoracaceae bacterium | reverse complement strand
TCATCTTGAGCACTCGTGAGCACCTCACCGCGCCGCCGATCGTCACCGAGCGGTTGACCAAGGTCTTCCACGCCCACGGTCGCGAGATTCGCGCCGTACAGGACGTCTCGCTGGAGGTAAGGCGGGGGGAGCTGTTCGGGCTGTTCGGGCCTAACGGCGCTGGCAAGAGTACGCTCGTGCGCACACTCGCCACGCTCCTGGCGCCCACGCGCGGCAGCGCCACGGTCAATGGGTTCGACGTCGTGCGCGCTCCGCTCCAGGTCCGCGCTTCGATTGGGCTGGTCGCCTCCGACGAACGCTCGTTCTATGGGCGGCTGAGCGGCCGGCAGAACCTGTGGTTCTACGCCGCACTCCAGAACGTGCCCCGGGTCCAGGCAAAAGCACGCACGGAGGCCGTGCTTACCCTGTTCGACCTGCAGGCCAAGGCCGGCGTTCCCTTCCAGTCGCTCTCTACCGGCCAGAAACAGCGGCTGAACATGGCCCGCGCCCCATTCTTATACCCTTGCCGGTAGAGGATCGCGGCGATATTGTACGTGGCTCCCCACCGGTACTTCGAAGAAGGATATGCCGTGAGGAGGGTATCATACAGGGCCTTTGCCTGTACCATGTCCCGTGCTTTCAGCTGCCCGGCTCGCATATACATGGCCCATTCGATGAGCGGGGATTGCAGGAGGGAGGAGAGTGTGATCATCTTCTCCAGGGCCTCTCCCTCCTTGACCGAATCATTCAGCTTGTGGTAGGCGTCGGAGAGCATGTACAGGGCATTGAGGGCCTTGGCATCCTGGGTCTTGCTCACGAGATCAAGGTAGAAAAGCGCCTCCTGGAGGTTATTGAGCCGGTAGAGGACCGTACCGCGCACTTCTTTTATATGGTTGATTGCCTCCCCCTGGGGATAGTCATTGAGGTAGATTGTGTTCCACCTGAGTGCTTCGTTCATATACCCCAGCTTGAAATCGACATCGCACAGGGTAGCCAATGCCGCCGCCCTGGAGGGGGAAGAGCGTTGCATACATAAGATCAGGAGGGGTCGCGCGTTGATATCCTGGCCGAGATGCACCATCGCTTGGGCAAGCAGGAGCAGGGCCTCAGGATCTCTGATATCCTTGAAGAAGCTGTCTTTGTACTTCGCATAGATGTCAAGGATTCCCCGATAGTCCTGCTTTACCAGCAGATCCTTCATGCGGGAGATCATATGGGAAAGCCCCTCGGTGAGGGCATACTTGTGGAGTGGGTCTTCCGGTTTCGTCTCGAGCCAGCACTGGTTATAGGTGGCGAAAGCTAGATCCCAGTTGCCATGTTTGGCATAGAGCTGTGCCTTCCTGATCTTGACAATAGGAACCAGCGAGCCCTCCTCGGTGTTGGGAGGGATCTGGATGCTGTCATAGATGCCGATCACCTCAAAGAATGTCACGGTTGACAATTTTCCGTCATCCTTGAGGTCATTGTCGATGAGGATTTGTGCCTTACGGAGTTTGGCAATGGCGATGTTTTCCCCTTCAGAGGCGATACTCCCCACCTGGGAGTATACCTCGATGGATTTCCTGATGTCCCCCATCTGGTAGAGACAATCGCCCAGCTTTAAAAGCTGCATGGTCTTTTCCCGGGGGTCACCCAAATTGATTGACTGCAGGATATAATATTTTGCCTTGGCAAAGTCATTCTTCTTGAAGGCCGCATCGCCCATCCTGGCATAGAGTTCAATATCTCGTTGAAGGACTCCGGGATCTTCCGCGATGGCCTTGGTGTACATGTCGAGCGCTTTTCCGTAGTCATTGAGGCCGAGGTAACTGTCTCCGACGGCGGCATAAAAAGAAGCGCGTGCTTTCTTCGGCATTATATTGATATCAAAAATTTTCTGCATGCGCTTCCCGGCGATAAAGGCATCATCGGATTGTTTGCGCTTATTGAGCAGCTCGACTTCGAGGATGTAGGCGTTAATGGCGACCTCATCGGATTCTGAGTCCCTGAGGAAGCGAACGAATTTTCTGGCATCGTCAAGGGCATTGGTAGCGATCAGCATGGCTGCGTATTCAAGCATGAGCCGTTCCCTTTCCAGTCCCGGATTCATGCCGCCGATACCTTGTGCCATGAGCTTCACCGCCTCCCTGTAGAGCGTTTCGTTAGAAGGGTAGGCGATTCTCCAGTAAGCCCTAGCCAGGAGCGTCCTTGCTTCGGGTGTAAGCTGTACGGAAAAGGGCTTCAGCTCATTTATGACAGCGGCGACATCATCGTGATCGTAGGCAGCTTGAGCGATGGCGAAAAGCTTGCCCAGGTCAATGGTTTCCTTGGTGCTGATGTCGAGAGTGATCTCCAGGTTCTGTCTGAACTCCCTTATGGTGAGCCCTTTGGCGGTATCGGAGATGGAGAGTAAAACCGCCGTGCCACCCTGCGTCTTGATGGTGCCGGCATAGTTGATGAACGGTATTCTGGTGACCCGATCCTTGAGGCTCTCGCAATTCACCTCGCCGTCGAAGATGAGATATACCCTGCCCTTGGCCCGAGAATGGAGGATCCTCGGCCATTTGTTCTCCTTGATATGGAGGGTAACGGCTATCCCGTCTTGCCTCGTGATGGAGTCGATCGAAGCTAGGGGGCATGCGGCTGCTCCGGCTAAATTGATGGTGATATCGATGACAAAGCGGACAGGGTTCGATAGAAAGGTGGTCTTGTATCGATATGGGGCATTCAGGGTGATACGGGCCAGGCTCCCGTCGAATTCGAGCTCTTTGATGATGAAGAAGTCTTTCACCGAGGAGGGTGCCCCGACGATGTTTGGAAAATTGACGATGAGCGTCCGTTCCTCGCTAACTATATCAGGAGTGATGGCCTCTTTGGGGGTGAACACGATCCGCACCTTATTGCTGTCACCGCCCACCTGTACGCCCTCCGCCCTGGCCTGTTTACAGGGATGGAGCGCCAGAACAAAAAAGGTCAGGCCGATGAATAACAGGCCCCGTGTACTCTTATGGAATATGGATGCCTTCGTCACCGTGGTACAGGATACAACAATCATGCCATAAGCAAACACAATGAAAAGAAAAAGGAGGTATTCTCGATTATCTCAAGAGAGGGACAGAACAAGATCTTGGAGGGACAGGGTCTGCCCGCCTGATTATAGTCAATTCGATTTTACCTCGGCCGGGCTCATGAGTCTTTGCTTCTTTATCTTCTCTACTAGGGTAGTTCTGTTGACATGGAGGAGTTTTGCCGCCCTGTTTTTCACCCAGTTGCTCTTGTTCAATGCCTGGAGGATGATGCCCTTTTCAAAATCGCTGACCGCGGTAGAGAGATCGATCCCCTCTTCGGGGAGTTCGAAATGGGGAATGATATTTGACGGGATGGCAGCACCTGTCAGGATTTTGTCAGGAAGATCGCAGACCTCCACCGCGGACCCGTCGCAGAGGACCGTCATGCGCTCGATAAGATTCTCAAGCTCCCTCACATTGCCTGGCCACTTGTAGCGCATGAGGAAGGAAATGGCCTTCTTGTTAAATTCCCGGATTTGACACGGTCGTATCGCATGGAATTTTTCCAGGAAATGCTTGACGAGGAGCGGGATATCTTCGGTCCTTTCGCGTAAGGGGGGAAGGTGGATGGGGATTACATTCAACCGATAATAGAGATCCTCCCTGAATCTGCCATGAGCAACCTCTTCGTCGAGGTTCTTATTGGTAGCGGCGATGATGCGCATATCGGTCTTAATGGACTTGACCCCGCCTACGCGCTCGAATTCTCGCTCCTGAATGACGCGCAGCAGTTTGACCTGGAGGTTGGGGCTCATTTCAGAGATCTCATCCAGGAAGATACTCCCGCCATTGGCAAGTTCGAACCTGCCGATCCTCGTCCGGAAGGCACCCGTAAACGCCCCTTTCTCATGCCCGAACAGTTCACTTTCCAGGAGCTCCTCGGGAATGGCCCCGCAATTGACGGGTACAAAAGGGTGCTGAGCCCGGTAGGAGTTGAAATGGATTGCCCTGGCCACGAGCTCTTTCCCTGTCCCGGATTCCCCGAGGATGAGGATCGTGGAGTCCGTGTTGGCTATCTTTCCAACGAGGTCGAATACCTTCTGCATCTTATCAGAAGTGCCGACGATATTCTCTATTTTGTATTGGGTCTTGAGCTGTTGTTTCAAATAGATGTTCTCTTCCTGGAGCCTTAAGTGTTCAAGGGCTTTTTTCACTACGATGGTGATCTCTTCCGGTTTGAAGGGTTTGGTGAGGTAATCGAAAGCCCCGAGCCTCATGGCCTCCACCGCCGTCTGTATGGAGCCATAGCCTGTATAGAGAATACAGATGGGACTGAGCTTGTTTTCGACAAGATGGCGAATCACTCCCAGGCCATCTACTTCGGGCATCATGAGGTCGGTCAGGATCACATGGTATATGTCCTGGGAGATTTTCTGAATGGCCTCCCGGCCATCAACGGCGACATCGATTTCGTAATTCTCGCGGGCAAGGATATCGGAGAGATAATCCCTGTTCTGCGCCTCGTCGTCAACGATAAGGATCCTGTGTCTTTGCATACATAATCTTCCTTATGAGAAATGCGATAACATAAGAAAGGAGGAGCGTCAATATATAGACGCTCTTGGGAAGAAGATTTATTTTATATTAACGCGGTCGCGCATATCCTTCCCGGTCTTGAAAAAGGGTAGCTTCTTGGACTTAACCTTGATCCTCTCGCCACTCTTGGGATTCCGACCGGTATAGGGCTTGTAGCTCCTCATCATGAAGCTGCCAAATCCTCTGATCTCGATCCGCTGCGATTCTTTCATTGCTTTGACCATGGAATTCAGAATGGTATTCACGACGGATTCCGACTTTTTGGGATGCATTGCCAGTCGCATGGACAATTCTTCCATCAATTGAGACTTGTTCATGAATATCCTCCTAAAAAAGAATTACTATGAATTATAAAGAGCTACAGCGCCAAGTCAAGTAACTTTATGATTTTTTAGCATCTTGTGGAGCGCGACAAGCTCTTTCCGCGTCAATTTCCTGATATCACCCGGTTGCATGCCCTTCAAGTCCACCGGGCCGATGGCTATTCGCTCAATGGATACTGCCTGAAGACCAAGGGTTTGGGCCATACGTTTGATCTGGTTCTTGAGCCCCTGTCGCAAGGTGATCTTCACCCATGTGCAGCGTTGGTCATCCTTGAGGTGCTCAATGAAAGCTGGTCTCGTCTTCCTCCCGTCCAGGATTATCCCTGCGGCCATCTGCTGCAAGGCTTCATCGCTAGCCTTCGGACAGAGGGCAACGATGTATACCTTTGGGACATGAAAGGAGGGATGGTGTATGGCGTGGGCGAGATCGCCGTCATTCGTAAGGATGATCAGGCCTTCAGCATCGAAATCGAGCCGGCCGGCGGGGAAAACCCCCCGGTATTGCCCCGGGATGAGGTCTCTGACGCACCTTCTTCCACGCGGGTCAGAAAGCGTCGTGAGCACGTTTTTGGGTTTGTACAGGGCGAGGTAGTGTTTCTCCTGCAAGGTGAGAATTTTTCCGTCAATCCTTATCTCATCCTGTTTAGGGTCCACCCTATCGCCGAGGACGGCCCGTCGCGAGTTTATCGTAACCCTACCCCCCTGAATTACGGAATCAGCAGCCCTTCTCGACAGCCGGCCTGTCTGTGCAAGGTACCTGTTGATGCGCATATTCATCCACGAGACTTATATACCATTCTCCTCAAGGATCAAAGCAGCATTCCCTCCTGTCACATATGGTGTGAGTATATGAAAAAAGAGCAAGATCAGAGCTCCCCCGGCTGAGCTGCTCGCGTGGTGGTGGACAATGTCGCGTGTGGGGGTCTTGACCTTGTCTCCAACAAGGTTTATTCCTGGGAAAATGGTTTAGGAGGAGGTGTGGAGAATAGCAAGGGAAAAAGGAATGTGATCGGCATGGGCTTCATCAGCCTGATGAATGACACGGCGAGCGAGATGATCTATCCGCTCCTGCCCATATTCCTGACGAGCGTCCTCCATGCAGGGGCATCGACTATCGGTGTCATTGAGGGCATTGCCGAGACCACGGTTTCGCTCCTGAAGTACTTCTCCGGGACTTTCTCCGACAGACTGGGCCGGCGAAAGCCCATATTCGCCATCGGCTACACCCTATCGAATATGGTCCGTCCCCTGATAGGCATTGCTACCCAATGGTGGCACGTCCTATTCTTCCGGGTTTCGGACAGGATTGGCAAGGGCATCAGGTCCGCACCGCGAGATGCGCTCCTGGCGGATTCGGTGAGTCCTGAGAACGTCGGTTTTGCCTTTGGCTTTCAGCGGGCCATGGACCATACCGGTGCGATCATCGGGCCCCTCATAGCCACGGTCCTCATCAAGTGGGGCGGTCTTTCCATCCCCACTGTATTCCTCCTCTCGGTGATACCGAGTATCCTAACGATCATCCTGGCCTGGTTCCTGGTGAGTGAAAAGCCGCACAAGGTCTCCGGGGCAAAGAGTGTCCTGTTCACAGGCGCGTTTAAGAGTCCCGGATACCGCCGCTTCCTCATCGCTATTGTGGTCTTTACCCTCGGCAACTCGACGGACGCCTTCCTCCTCCTCAAGGCCAAGGATGTTGGTGTGAGCGTAGCCATGATTCCTATCATCTGGGTGGTCCTGCACATCAGCAAAGCCCTGTTCTCCATGCCGGGAGGCAGGCTTTCGGACGTCATCGGCAGGAAACCGGTCATCATTACCGGCTGGATGGTCTACAGCCTTGTCTATCTTGGATTCGCTCTGGCGGGGAGCCAGCTTGCCGTCTGGGGACTCTTCTTCGCCTATGGTTTGTATTTCGGCCTCTGCGAAGGGACAGAGAAGGCCTTTGTAGTTGATATCGTGTCGGATGATTTGCGCGGCGGGGCATATGGATTGTATAACATGGCCATAGGGGTAGCAGCGTTTCCTGCATCGGTCATCTTCGGGGTTGTATGGGACAAAATGGGGAGCGAGTATGCCTTCATCATGGGGGCATTCCTGGCCCTGACCGCTTCATTCATCCTTGTTTTTGTGAGGGGGAGAGGCAACGTACTAGGGGAAAAGAGGAAGTCTGGTATCACGTGAAGGAGGTAACATGGCAATCGTCAAAGGGGCCGAACCTTTTTTCCTGGAAGGAGGAAAATGAACGTGTATGCTTATCCACGGGCTGACCGGGAGTCCATCCGAGCTGAGATTCCTTGCCGAGCAACTGCATCAGGCGGGATATGCGGTAAAAGTCCCGCTCCTGCCGGGACACGGTACGACGAGCATCCTGAACCTGAACAGGACCACGTGGCACGATTGGCTCGGTGTAGTCACTCACGGACTCTACATTCTCGCTGAAGACGATAAAAGGGTATCTGCAGCGGGGCTCTCTCTCGGAGAGATGCTGACGCTTTCGCTCCTGGCCCTGCACGGAAATTTGATTCGGGCAGAAACTGTGCTCTCAACCCCAATGAAGTTCAAGGGATGCAAGTCCAGCGCCCTGCTGCCTATCGTGGCACAGTACCCGATTACCTGGTTTATCAAAGATGTACCAAAGCAGACCAGCATGGACGTGAAGGAGCCGCAAGGTCCGCGACACATCTGCTATGATCGCGACTCCATCCCCGCAGCGTACTCCGCCTTCGAACTCATGGCCATTATCCGGGAGAGGAGCTTCCTGGCCAAGATCGAGAAGCCGCTCCTCATCATGCAATCCAAACTCGATCCCGTCATCCACCCCTCTAGCGCCGAGCATATCTTCCGGCGTGTTTCTTCTCCCTCCAAGGAGCTCGTCATGCTCGAGGACT
>CAYGXB010000151.1:0-7796 GCA_964353605.1 uncultured Bacteriovoracaceae bacterium | reverse complement strand
TTACACCCTCAGGGTCTATCCCGCTTGTAGGCTCGTCCAAAAAGGCAACTTTTGGCATCTTGATAAGTATATCGGCAATTGCCAGGCGCTGTTTCATTCCTCTGGACAACTCCTGCACTTTCTGATCAGCTGCCTCAGACAAGCCTACTATATCCAGTGACTCACCTACCCTCTTCATCACCATCTCTTCCGAGATGTTAGCCGGGATGGAGCCATATTATGCGATGCACCAGAAGGAATTCGGCCTGGATGTCAGGATCAATCTCGCCTTAGCGCAAGCATTTTCATCTCGCGATTATATCAAGGCCCAACGGATCAGGACGCGCCTCATCGAAAGTTTCAGTAATGCCCTCAAACTCGCGGATGCCATCGTCACGCCAACCACGGGGTGCGTGGCCCCCTCCATCAAGTCCGACGCCTTGCCGGACGGAGAATCCGACCTGAGTGTGCTCATCGAGATCATGCGCTTTGCCAATCCGGCCAATTTCACCGGGCTGCCGGCCATCACCTTCCCGGCCGGGTTCGACCAGGGACTGCCCGTGGGGTTTCAGGTCATGGGAAGGCCGTGGGAGGAGCACGTGCTCCTGCGTCTGGCGCATGCGGCCGCGCAGGTAGTGGAGAGAAAGGCTCCGCATGTTCACTTCAACATTCTTTCTGATATTTCATGAGGCATGCGCATATGATGATCGCAGTGAGATAAGCTATGGCCAGGAAATGTCTGAAATGCGGCTACACAAGAAAACCGTCTGATCCGGGCCCGGTTTACGAATGCCCCAAGTGCGGGGCCGTTTATGCCAAGGTCCAGGCAACACAGCAGCACAAAGAGCCGGCTGAAGAAGCGGGAACCCTCGAACCACCTACAAAGATTATCCCGAAAATAACAGCCCCCCAGCCCAAAGAAGATATCATCCGTGATCTTGCCCTCCTCATCCGCTCACACTACGGCCTGATCTGGCTCAAGACCGTGGAAGAAGAAAGGGCGGAGGCCATCCTCAAGCATCTGGCCGACTCCCTGAACCTGCATCTCTTCATCTGGACAGTCAGCCATGGCCTCGTCCGGGTTGATCTTGGAAAACCCGTCTACGCCAGTACGGATCCCAAAATAGCCATCGATCACATCACCCAATCGGTTTTCCCTGCCCTGTACCACCTCCAGGGCCTCGGCCCCTTCCTGGACGACCATGTCTTGGCGGCCAAGCTCACGGATGCCGTACGAGCTTACTCCCGGATCGATGGCGCCTTGATCCTCACCGGCAGCGATCTCCATCTCCCCGAAGCAGCCAAACCGTATACAGCCGAGCTCTCCCCGCCTCCACCGGGAAGGATGGATTACGCCCACCTGCTCCAGAACATCCTTCAGGATATCAGCAAGCGTACACCGGTCAAGATCGAAATGACCCACGCGGACATCAGCCGGCTTATCAACAACCTCCAGGGGCTCACCCTGCTCGAGGCGGAGAAGATTCTCACCTGGGCCATTATCGAGGACGGCCGGCTTTCTCCCCGCGACATCCAGTCCGTCATAGAGGCCAAGCAGAAGGTTATCGAGCGCGATGGCCTCCTTGAATACTTCCCCGCCAAACAAAGTCTGGCTGATATCGCGGATATGCAAAACCTCAAAGTCTGGCTTGCAAAACGCAAGACCATCATTACCGACCCTTCCCGCGCGCACGAATTCGGCCTCGACTTTCCCAAGGGCATCCTCCTCCTCGGCGTACCCGGCTCAGGCAAGAGCCTGTGCGCCAAGGCCGTTTCCATGGAATGGGGCCTGCCGCTCCTAAAGATGGACCCCTCCAACCTGTACAATAAGTACATGGGCGAGAGCGAGCGGAACTTCAAGCGGGCCATGGAGACCGCCGAAAAGATGGCCCCTGTCGTGCTTTGGATCGATGAGATCGAAAAGGCATTTTCCACGGGCGGTAGCGAGGATGGGGGCGTCTCTCAGCGCGTATTGGGCACCTTCCTCTCCTGGATGCAGGACCGGAAAGGGGACGTCTTCGTGGTCGCTACGGCTAATGATATCGCGAAACTGCCCCCCGAGTTTCTTCGCAAAGGCCGTTTCGACGAGATCTTCTTCGTGGATCTCCCTGACCGGGAATCCAGGGCAGCCATCTTCAGCATGCACCTGAAAAGCAGGCAGAATGACCCCTCTGGATTCGATATCGGAAGACTCGCCGAGGCCTCGGCGGGCTTCAGCGGCTCCGAGATAGAACAGGTGATCGTCTCAGCCCTGTACAGCGCCTTCGCCAATCATACCAGCCTGACCACCGAACTCTTGCTGAGAGAGATCAAGCTGACCCAGCCGCTGTCGAGAACCCGGGCCGAACACATCAGCGCGCTGCGCGCCTGGGCCAAGGAGAGGACCGTCAGCGCGCACTAGAGTATGGGAGAAGAGTGGGGGAACATCTTTTGGGGAAAAGGGTTCTCCCCCTCACACCCCTTTCCAAAACTGAGACTGTCTCGGGCATTTGACCTTCAAGTGAGAGGTTGCAAGCGATTCCCCGGGTGGATGTTTGTGATTTCATGTCGATACTCAAAGGTATACCCACCTGAGCCCCAGTAGCATGCAGGCCGCCATCAAGAACCTCAAAGAAATCATCGGCAATGAGGATCAGGTGATTAGCCTTACGAGGAGGCAAGGATGGATTATCCAAGCTTCACCGCATGTCCAGAAAGAAGAGTCCGGTGCGGTATGCTTGATATCCGATGACAGTTTGAATTATATCGCCTTTTCATGTCAGATGGTATCAAACACGGAATACATGGAAGGATGACATTGCCTGGTTCAGACAATAGAATCGGCCTATGCAGTGGATTATCCAGCCTGCTTGAATATGCTGATTGAGAATAAGGGAAATGGATTATTTTTACGATGGTATTTGCTTCCAATCCGAGGACAAATTTTGTATGATACGAGGAGATCGATGAGTAACCTGAAACATTACAAGGAATAGCATTTGCATACATATTTTTTGGTTTGATGTGTTCTGATGAATGCCATGCATAGGGAGGAGTTTGGTTTGAGAAAAGCCGCATTATTTCTGCTCACGCCTGTCATGGCAGTTCAGTTGAGCGGCTGCATCAAGGTTGTGAGCACAAACCCGACGAATGGGGTGGCCTGTGTTCCCCGTATTGTTGCTTGATCCACGGCATATGCAAAACGATGCCCGGAAAATGGAGGGTAAGGCTTGTGGAGTCTACACCGGGTTCCACCCCAACCTGACGGCGATCAGACCAGGTGCAACGCGTGGACCCGACCACCTGCATCATGATCGGCACCTATCTCGGAATCGGCTTCACCTATATCTTTCGGATTATGCTCGATTAACGAATCAGGAGGAAAACCATGCAAAGCATACCCTTACATGGCATTGAGCGCAACAAGGTCCTGACGATGCTGAAGGATTTCGGCCAGGCGGATGCGAATTATCGTGACAGCAAGATTTGGAGCCTCGTCTACTACCTGGGGGAGGAACATACCGCCTTCCTGAAGGAGGCCTATGGACTCTACTTCTCCGAGAACGCCCTCAATCCCATGGCATTCAAGAGCCTGAAACGTATGGAAACGGAGGTCGTAAAGATGACTGCCCACCTCTTGAACGGGGATGAGCAGGTGGTCGGCACCATGACCTCGGGGGGCACCGAGAGCTGCCTGCTGCCGGTGCTCACCTACCGGGAAAGGGCCCGTTCAAAACGAATACTCCCCTTCAGGCCGGAGATGATCGCCCCGGAGACCATCCATGTGGCGTGGGAAAAGGCGGCCAAATACTTCGGGGTCAAGATGGTGCATGCCCCGGTGGATAGAAATTCCCGAGTCGATGTCGGGGCCGTGGAGCGTTTGATCAACCGCAATACGATCTTGATCGTGGCTTCGGCTCCTTGTTACCCGCACGGCATGATCGACCCTATACCTGCCCTGGGAGAGATTGCCCTCCGACGTAAACTGCCGCTCCATGTGGATGCCTGTTTGGGGGGCTTCCTCTTGCCCTTCGTGGAGCGGCTCGGTTATCACAGAGAACCCTTCGACTTCCGCGTGCCCGGGGTCACTTCCATCGCAGCGGATGTGCATAAGTACGCCTTCAGCGCCAAGGGAGCTTCCGTCCTCCTCTACCGCTCCATGGAGTACCTCCAGCACCAGTTCTTCGTCTATGAGAATTGGCCCGGCGGGATCTTTGCCTCCCCGGCCCTGTTGGGTACCCGACCGGGCGGGGCTATCGCCGCTGCCTGGGCGGCCCTCAACGCCATCGGTATGGATGGCTACCTCGAGCTCGCCCGCACCATCATGCAGACCACGGAGAAATTGATCAAAGAGATCGAAATGATCGACGGCCTCAAGGTACTGGGTGAACCAGCCATGAGCGTCTTCGCCTACGCCTCCACCGATAAAAATCTCGACATCTACGCCGTCGGCGACCGCTTGGAAGAGAAGGGCTGGCTCATCGACCGCCTCCAGCGACCGGACGCCCTCCATTGCATGGTCACCCCCCGCCACGCCGCGATTGTAGAAACCTATCTTGCCGATCTGAGAGATGCCGTGCAATGCGTCCGCGCCAATCCTGATTTGGCAGTCAAAGGCAACGCCGCCATGTATGGCATGATAGCGCATGTTCCCTTCCGGGGCATGATCAAGAAACAAGTCCTCAATATGATGATCGATCTCTACGGACCACAGTGCAAAATGCCGGCCCTGGAGAGCGGTTCGGAGAAACAACCCTGGCTCATGCGCGTCCTTCCCATCATCTTAAAGTTCTTCCAAAGATTGAGATAGGGGAATGAATGCAGACCAAGACGGTCGGCAAGGGTCGACCCGATAACGGCGCACAAGCCGCGATTACGCTACGGTTTTATGTAACTAATCGATAAGTTTTGTGGATGATCTTTCTAGAATCACCTCATCATTGATCACTGTTCTAGTTTTTTCAAACATAAAAGATCTCAGTTTGAACATATGAGCACAGGACGGGCACAAAATACTCAGAGGCATGCTTATGAGAATAGGCGCGACTGGCATAGGACAGGATAACTTATTGATTTTCCTGGTGCCCGGGGCGGGGTTTGAACCCTCACGGGAGCATGGTCCAGGGGATTTTACGTCCAAAACAGTCACAGAGGAGAGGGGACCGGAAATCCTCGATCGAATACTAAGTTATTCAATCACGTATCACTGGTACTGTCTGTGATGAGAATCCTCTAGGTGCTCCAGGCCAGCTCAGGTGTAGGGGATTAATAATTCTTTTGGTATGTGACGATATTCTTTATACAGGTTCTTCAAGGTTCATTCCCCGTAGAACCTCCTCATTTAGCAGGTCGCCAAAGACCTGCTTTTTTTTACCTGTAGCTCTTGACAAATCCTGTCTTTATATTATCTTATTATTATAAATAGAATGTTATTTCGCTTAGGCGCTGAAATTAACATATCAATGAGGAGGGTACCATGAGAAGATCGTTATTAATTCTTATCATGATTTCGGTTCTAGCCATGTTGAGCGGCTGCATTATCTCGACCACGCCAAAAGAGAATCCGGTGGTTTTGTTACCAGGGAAGGCGAAAACTTTTTCGATCCGAGTCTTTCCCGCCTCGGCAGAGTATGCGTGGTACGTGGAAGGCACGTTGGTGCCGGGTGCAGAGGGGAATACCTTAACATACATGATCAATGAATTGCTCCCATCATCTTTTACCATCGAGGTGAGGGCAACCAGCCTCTCTGGCACAGACAAGTACACATGGAATATTCACTATGTTGGGAAAAACAAACCTCCGTTTGCTGAAGCAGGAGCTGATCAGAGCACTATTGTTGGGGCTACCGCAATCCTTGATGGATCCGGTTCAACAGATCCTGACAACAATATCGTCACATATCACTGGAGGCAAACAGGTGGGCCAATGGTAACCTTGTCAGATTATAGCGCCGTCAAACCTCAATTTGTAGCCAATGTCCCCTTGGGATCGAGCTTGAGATTTGAGTTGACTGTAACTGATACCGGCGGTTTATCAGATTCAGATACCTGTGTTGTAACTGTCGATGCAGACATCATGTGGAACAGGACCTTCGGAGGGAGCAAAGAAGATTGGGCGCGGGCCGTTCAGCAGACGAGCGATGGGGGATACATCATAGCGGGGCAGACTAATTCTTACGGTGCCGGCGAATGGGATTTCTGGGTCATGAAGACCGATGCACAGGGGAACAAACTATGGGTCAAAACCTTCGGAAATGATAGGAATGAAATCGCGTGGGCCGTTCAACAGACGAGCGATGGAGGATATATCATAGCAGGGTATACATATGTGAATGATATGAATTCTGATATCTGGGTCATGAAGACCAATGCAAACGGGATTGAGCAATGGAACAAGATCTTCGGAGGAAATGGTAATGATAGGGCATATGCCGTTCAACAGACGAGCGATGGGGGTTATGTCATAGCAGGATGGACTTCTTCTTATGGCGCAGGGAGCGCCGATGCCTGGCTGATCAAGACCGATGCGGATGGGAACATGCTCTGGGACAAAACCTTCGGAGGTACAGCTTGGGAGGACGCCTACTCAGTTCACCAGACGAGCGATGGAGGATATATTTTAGCAGGGTTTACCTATTCCTTCAGTGCAGGGAGTTCTGACGCCTGGCTGATCAAGACCGATGCGGATGGGAACATGCTGTGGGACAAGACCTTCGGAGGGATTGGTCTGGATGTGGCTTATGCCCTTCAACTGACGAGTGATGGAGGATATATCCTCACAGGAGACACTAATTCTTACGGTGCCGGTAGCAGCGATTTCTGGCTGATCAAGACCGATGCGGATGGGAACATGCTGTGGGACAAGACCTTTGGAGGTGCAAATGATGATGAGGCATACGCCGTTCAACAGACGAGTGATGGGGGATATATTCTAACCGGGTTTACCTATTCTCACGGTGCGGGGAGTTCTGATTTCTGGCTGATCAAGACCGATGCGGATGGAAACATGTTGTGGACCAAGACTTTCGGAAGTGAAGGATTAGATTGGGCGTGGGCCGTTCAGCAGACAAGCGATGGGGGATACATCCTGGCCGGATATACCACTTCATACGGTGCTGGCAGCTTTGATGTATGGCTCATCAAGACCGATGCAGAAGGGAATGCCCCACGCATACCGATACCTGGATAAGAGTCGTCCCTATCAACCAGAAAGGATAACGGCGAGGAAGAGGCTCCGGGGAAACCTGGGGCCTTTTTTTTATTCAGCATACCGGTTATGGCACAACACACCAAAATATTAACGGGGACAGAATGGGGATAAATATATCTATCCGATTCAATCATGCAATCGTGGCGATTCGCGGAAGGTCAATAGAATGGCCTATTTTTCTGGTGCCGGGGGCGGGATTTGAACCCGCATGGGAGCAAGTCCCAAGGGATTTTAAGTCCGAAAATATTTAAAATGTGAGAGGGTTACAAACCCTCTCCTTTCCTTGTTCTTCAAGGACTCATGCCGATCCAGTGCTTTTCAATACGTTTGATTATTTTAGGTCAAGTTTGTTGTTTTTTGAATGTGATGGTTACAGTTTTAGTTACAATTTATTGGCTCAAGGGGAAGGGGGTGACCGGATTAGTCGGGGCCCCATCCACTAGCTATCAAGGACCTCGCAACACACGGAAGGGGCAAAAAAGGGCTAAACTATGGGTATAATATCCAGATCACTTATTGGAAGTAATACTCTGACTGGCTGAATGGCCTTTAGAGATCTCCGAAGAGGCTGTTGAAAAACTCCAGTAAGCTCAAGAACCATCAAATTTGGACCATCAAAACAAAAGCC